>NZ_JBQGAB010000015.1:0-139207 GCF_056542605.1 Ruegeria sp. AB8 | reverse complement strand
CGGTCGAGATGGTGATGCCGCGCGCTTTCTCTTCCGGCGCACCGTCAATCTGGTCATACGCTTTGAAGTCACCGAAATACTTGGTGATTGCTGCGGTCAGCGTGGTCTTACCATGGTCAACGTGGCCAATCGTGCCGATGTTGACGTGCGGTTTTGTACGCTCAAACTTTTCCTTTGCCATTCCTCAGGCGCCCTTTTGCGATTTGGGGGACCCTTGGTCCCGTGGTTACATCTGCGCGCGCGAGATATTTGGTTCAAAGGGGAAAATCAAGCACATCCTGAGGGAAAAGCGGCCCCTTATGCCGGATTTTGCGTAACATCCCCGGATTCGAGCGGCCGGATCAGATCGGGCCGCCGATCAAACCAGCCGTTGTCCTTGTGTTCCTCGGCCAGCCACTCCTCAACCCGGTCGGCGACTTTTAGGGCAAGCCCGCTCATCTGCTCTTCTTTGGTCCGCTCGTGCCCCGAGCCTTTCAGGGCACTTCCGCCGGTCGTGTCCTCAAGAACCTGAAACTGTTTGCCCTTGGCCAGAAACTCTTTCTTGTTCACGTCATACACGTTTACCAAAACAATCGCCGTGCTTTTGGGATTGTAGATCACGGGAATGCCCGGAGGCGCCAGCATATAGCCTTCCAGACTGATACCGATGTCATATTCCTGTGCACCGGAGTAGCGACCCAGGCGAATGTCGACCGCGTTCTGAATGGCTGCGGTCCATTCATCAGGCGTCGCATCCCGCGACACCGGGCCCTGCACCGCCTTTTCGGCAAAGGCATAGTTGACCCGCAGCTTGAATTCGCCCAGCGATTCTGGCTCTTCATAAACCTGCGTCTGGGTGCAGGCGGCCATCAGGGCCAATCCGGTGATCAGGGTCAGAATGCGCAACATGTTCTCGTCTCGATAGGCCTGTTTTTCTTTGATCTAGCGCACCGATACGGCCTGTGCCAAGTCGTATCGGCAGAAATCCACCCGTAAGCGCGCCCTGATCACGAGAATTTATAGTCGCGCGGGAAGCCATAGGGAGGTTTTTTACCAACGCTGGCACGTTTGGCCAGCCACTGGGACATATCGGCCTCGTGCCGGGTCTTGTCACCACCCATCGACCACTTCAGGCCCTCTTCCCAGTTGAAAGTGGTGATGTCGGACAACCCGCCATCCAGCTCCAGCGTGCCCTGGCGGCCGCGCGCCATGTTGTATTTCTGAAGGCGCACGCCCTTGCCACGTGTCATCTCGGGCAGGTCTTCGGTCGGGAACACAAGGAACTTGCCGTTCTGAGACACAACGGCCACGTGATCCCCATCCACCGGTTTACAGATCATCGCGGTTTCATCGCCTTTGACGTTCAGCACCTGTTTGCCGTTGCGGGTCTGGGCCAGCACATCATCCTCGGGCACCATAAAGCCGTTGCCCGCACCCGATGCGACAAGCAGCTTTCGGCCTGGCTTGTGAATGAAAATGTCGATGATCTGCGCCTCATTCGGCAGGTCAACCATCAGGCGCAGCGGTTCGCCCATGCCGCGCCCGCCGGGCAAGTTGGCGGCGCTGACGGTGTAGAATCGCCCGTTCGAGGCAAACACCAGCAGGCGATCGGTCGTTTCGGCGTGGAAAATGAATCGTGGGCCGTCACCGTCCTTGAACTTCAGTTCACGCTTCAGGTCGATATGGCCGGTCATGGCGCGAATCCACCCCATCTGAGAGCAGACGACCGTAATCGGCTCGCGGTCGATCATCGCCTCAAGCGGCACTTCCTCGACCTGACCCGCTTCGGCGAACCGCGTACGACGCGCGCCGCCTTCGTAGTCTTTGCCGAATGTCTTCTTGGTCTCTTTCAACTGCTCGGCGATCTTGGCCCATTGCAGGCCCTCATCGGCCAGCAGGTCTTCGAGGTTGGCGCGCTCCAGCATCAATTCATCACGCTCACGCACCAGCTCCATCTCTTCCAGACGGCGCAAACTGCGCAGGCGCATGTTGAGGATGGCGTCGACCTGCACCTCGGACAGCTCGCCCTCACCTGGCTTGGGCGAGACATAGTCGGCCTCGTTGGTCGCGCGGACGTGATCGATGCCCCAATCCTCGCGCATCAGCGCGGCTTTGGGGTCGTCATCGTAGCGGATGATGTCGATTACGCGGTCGAGGTTGAGGAACGCGACGATAAAGCCCTCCAACACCTCCAACCGGTGGTCGATCTTGCCAAGACGGTGACGCGAGCGGCGGATCAGCACTTCTTGCCGGTGATCGAGGAAAGCGCGCAGCACCTCCTTCATCGAGCAAACCTTGGGCGTCACCCCGTCGATCAGAACGTTCATGTTCAGACTGAACCGCACCTCAAGGTCCGAGTTGCGATAGAGCATCCCCATCAGCACCTCGGGGTCCACGTTCTTGGAGCGTGGTTCCAGGATCAGGCGAATGTCATCGGCAGATTCGTCGCGGACATCCGCGAGGATCGGGATTTTCTTGGTCTGGATCAGTTCGGCGATCTTTTCGATCAGTTTCGATTTCTGAACCTGATAGGGGATCTCGGTAACAACGATCTGCCACTGACCTCGCCCCAGATCCTCGACCTCGAACTTGCAGCGCAGACGGAACGAACCGCGCCCGGTGCGATAGGCCTGTGCGATATTCTCTGGCGGCTCGACAATCACGCCGCCGGTCGGGAAGTCCGGGCCGGGAACATAGTTCAGCAGCGTGTCGTCACGCGCGTCCGGCGTTTTGATCAGATGCAGACAGGCATCACAGAGTTCCGAGATATTGTGCGGCGGGATATTGGTCGCCATCCCCACCGCGATACCGCTGGAGCCGTTGGCCAGCAGGTTCGGAAACTGTGCGGGCAGCACGACTGGTTCGGTCAGCGTGCCGTCATAGTTGTCGCGAAAATCGACGGCGTCCTCGTTCAGACCTTCCAACAGCGCCTCGGCCACGATGGTCATCCGCGCCTCGGTGTATCGCGAGGCCGCCGGGTTGTCGCCGTCGATATTGCCAAAGTTCCCCTGACCGTCGACCAGCGGGTAACGGACGTTGAAGTCCTGCGCCAGACGCGCCATCGCGTCGTAAATCGCGGCGTCCCCGTGCGGGTGATAGTTGCCCATCACATCGCCGGAAATCTTGGCCGACTTCCTGAATCCTCCGGTTGCGCTGAGTCGCAGCTCTCTCATCGCATAGAGGATTCGCCGATGCACCGGTTTCAACCCATCCCGCGCGTCGGGCAGCGCCCGGTGCATGATGGTGGACAGCGCATAGGTCAGATAGCGTTCGCCAATCGCGCGGCGCAGCGGTTCGGCTACCTCACCCCCGTTGCCGGGGGTCTCCATGTTGGGGTCGTCGATCGTGTCGTTCATATATGATGTGATACGACGCAAGCGCGGCGTGGTAAAGCAAGCAGGGCACAATTTACTGGGGACAAGTCGC
The DNA here is from genome assembly GCF_056542605.1 of Ruegeria sp. AB8. NCBI lineage: Bacteria > Pseudomonadati > Pseudomonadota > Alphaproteobacteria > Rhodobacterales > Roseobacteraceae > Ruegeria > Ruegeria sp. AB8. Next base: position 135,802 of record NZ_JBQGAB010000015.1, on the reverse strand, counting down.
GCTTTTTGCAACACGGGGAGGCAAGCCCCGGATTTCCCCCATCTTTCGACTCAATCCCCAAGCTATGCTAAACTTTCATCAATTGAATGCTGCCTGTTTGTTGTTGCGATTACCCGGGGGATTGCGTCATGACGCGCCTTATACTTGTTACCTTTGCTCTGCTCGGATGGAGCTTCTACGTGATGAGCGGCGGCCCCGATTTCGAGCCGCGCGGCCTGCGCACGGAAAAACCTGTGCAAGTGGCGTCAGTTCCCAAACCTGCACCAAAGCAGATTGCCCCGGCCCCGGCGGAAGACCTTGTGAAAAAAGCCGCTATTAGGCCGGTCGAACCCGAGAAGCCAAAGCTGGAACCTGAACCAGCGCCTGTTCAGGTCGATACTCAGGCACAGCTGACGCAGGTTGCTGTTGGGCTGAATTCAGACCTGTCCCTGTTTGGCGATCAGGCCGCGACATTCTCTCTGGCGTCTCTGGATCAGGGCGCGGCAGCGCTGCGTCAGATCACACCTGAGGTGCCTGACGGGGTTACGCAGACCGTTGCCCCCACCGAGCCCGCAAAAGACATCCGCGAAGTTACGGGCACCCGCGTCAACATGCGCGATGGGCCCGGCACGATCTATCCGGTCGTTGGCAAGGTTTCGATCGGACAGAAGGTCGAAGTGATTGGCGATTCGGGAACCGGATGGCTGCGGCTGCGCGTGTTGCCCGGGCAACAGATCGGATGGATTTCCGCCTCACTGATCCGAAAAACAGAAAACTGACACAGCGATGTCATTGTCCTGACCGGGACCGCGCCATAGCTTTTGGCAAAAGAACATCTCGGGGATGACATGCAGAAATCCATTCTGATCACAGGCTGCTCTTCCGGTATTGGCCTGGATGCGGCTCATGGGATGCGCGCCCGCGGCTGGCGAGTCTTCGCGGCCTGCCGCCAACAGCGCGACTGCGACAGGCTGAGGGCACAGGGCTTTGACAGTCCGCGAATCGATTATGCAGATGCGGAGAGTATACGAACAGGCCTGGAACAGGTGCTCGAAGCGACCGACGGCACACTGGATGCACTGTTCAACAATGGTGCACATGGATTGCCCGGTGCGATAGAAGACGTGCCGACGGATGGGTTGCGTGTCATATTCGAATCCAATGTTTTCGGCTGGCATGAGCTGACCCGGCGGGTCATCCCGGTGATGCGGCGTCAGGGTCACGGTCGTATAGTACAATGCTCATCGGTGCTTGGACTGGTCGCGTTCCCCTGGCGCGGTGCGTATGTCGCGACGAAATACGCGATCGAGGGTCTGACCGACACCCTGCGGCTGGAGCTCAGGGATACCGATATTAAGGTCGTCCTGATCGAACCCGGGCCGATCACTTCGAAGATTCGGGAAAACTCGATCCCGGTGTTTGAACGGTTCATCGACTGGGAAAACTCGGCATTGCGGGAAAAATACGAGACTTCGCTGCTGACGCGCCTCTACGAATCTTCTGGCCCCGACCGGTTTGAACTGCCCGCATCAGCCGTGACCGACAAACTCGCGATTGCCGTGAGCGCGAAAAGACCGCGCGCGCGCTATTACGTCACCACGCCCACCTACATCGCCGGGTATCTGCGCCGGGTTTTGTCCACAAAAACCATAGATCGCATTCTGTCATTGGGCTGAGACACAAAAACCCATTCGCTTTTGCCGCTGCGCCCGCTAGATGGAGGCGTGAAAACAAACGCGGACGAGGGCTCCATGGACCTGATCATGCTGGTCTTGCTTTTGGCCATGGCGGCAGTTGTCGTCGTTTTGGCTTTGGGCATTGCAAACTTTGGCAAAGGTGGGACCGAAGCGGCCCACAAAAGCAACAAGATGATGCGCCTGCGCATCCTGTTTCAGTTCATTGCCGTGGTGCTGATTGTGCTCTACGTCTATCTGCGCGGACAGGGAGGGCAATAAATGGTTGTTCTGAACAAAATCTACACGCGCACAGGCGACGATGGAAAAACCGCGCTTGGCAATGGCGAACGGGTCGCCAAATACTCGGGCCGTGTGGCTGGCTATGGCACGGTGGACGAACTGAACGCCTTTGTCGGCGTCGCCCGCGCTGAAGCTGATGGCGATGTTGAACTAGCGCTGGCGCGCATCCAGAACGATCTGTTCGATCTGGGCGCTGATCTGTGCCGTCCCGATATGGAAAAGGATGCCGAGGCGGATTACCCGCCATTGCGGATCGCTCCGGCACAGATCGACCGGCTGGAAGCCGAGATCGACTCCATGAACGAACGGCTGGAGCCACTGCGCAGTTTCATCCTGCCGGGCGGCACCCGGCTGGCGGCGCAATTGCATGTATGTCGCACGGTGTCGCGGCGTGCCGAGCGTCTGGTGGTCGAACTGTCCAATATGGAGCCCGTCAACGTAGTCGCCGTGAAATATTTGAACCGGCTGAGCGATTGGTTCTTCGTCGCCGCCCGCTGCGCCAACAACGACGGCCAGGCTGACGTTTTGTGGGTTCCGGGCGCGAACCGCTGAAAGCGGCACGGTGTCCTGTAGACCCGGTGGCGACCGGAAGGGTGAGGCCTCGGCCCGACAATCACAGTAAAGCGTCTGTTCCGGTCTGCCACTCGTCCCGTCGCGCACCAACCTGTTCCCACTGCGACACTACCGCTACGTAAAAAAATCATGAAACGCGACGTCTCAAGCTTACGACGTGACGATTTTGCTCTGTTGTCGCGCGGATTGAGACGCTATCTACACCCCGAGAGCATTGGTGGAGTCGCGACGCGGCTTGCCGTTTTTGTAAGGAGCGTACGCAAAAATGAAGGTACTTGTGCCTGTCAAGCGCGTGATTGACTACAACGTGAAGGTTCGCGTGAAGGCGGACGGGAGCGGTGTTGATCTCGCCAATGTAAAGATGTCGATGAACCCGTTCGACGAGATTGCAGTGGAAGAGGCGATCCGCCTGAAAGAGGCTGGCAAGGCTGAGGAAGTCGTGGCCGTCTCGATCGGCGTGAAGCAGGCGCAGGAGACGCTGCGGACCGCTCTGGCCATGGGCGCGGACCGCGCCATTCTGGTCGTTGCTGCCGATGACGTGCATCAGGACATCGAACCGCTGGCCGTTGCCAAGATCCTTGCCAAAGTGGTCGAGGAAGAACAGCCGGGCATCGTTCTGGCGGGTAAGCAGGCGATCGACAACGACATGAACGCCACCGGCCAGATGCTGTCGGCCCTGCTGGGCTGGAGCCAGGGCACCTTCGCGTCCGAGCTGGACATTGAAGGCGACACTGCCAAGATCACCCGCGAGGTGGACGGCGGCCTGCAGACCATCAGCGTCAAGATGCCGACCATCGTGACCGTTGATCTGCGTCTGAACGAGCCGCGCTATGCGTCGCTGCCCAACATCATGAAGGCGAAGAAAAAGCCGCTGGACGAGAAAACCGCCGCCGATTACGGCGTCGACGTCACTCCGCGTCTGGAAATCGTCAAGACCGAAGAGCCGCCGGCACGCGCTGCGGGCATCATCGTGGGCTCGGTCGACGAGCTAGTCGAGAAACTCAAAGAAGCGGGGGCTGTGTAATGGCTGTTCTTCTTCTCGCTGAAGTCAACAATGGTGAGCTGTCGCTGGACGCCACCGCCAAGGCCGTCAATGCCGCGAAAGTTCTGGGCGATGTGACCGTTCTGGCCGCTGGCGGTTCCGCCGCTGCCGCTGGTGAAGCTGCTGCCAAGATCGACGGCGTTTCCAAGGTTCTGGTTGCCGAAGACGCTTCGCTGGGCCACCGCCTGGCGGAATCGACCGCAGCGCTGATCGTGGGTCTGGCCGACGGGTACGAGCACATCGTGGCACCCGCCACCACCGACGCAAAGAACGTGATGCCGCGCGTTGCAGCGCTGCTGGACGTGATGGTGATCTCGGATGCATCTGGCGTTGTCGACGGCTCGACCTTCGAACGCCCGATCTATGCAGGTAACGCGATCCAGACCGTGAAATCGAACGACGCCAAAAAGGTTGTCACCTTGCGGACTGCCAGCTTTGACGCGGCTGGCGAAGGTGGTTCGGCCCCGGTCGAGACCATCTCGGTCGGCGAAAGTCCGGGCCTGTCGTCCTGGGTCGAGGACAAGGTTGCGGCCAGCGACCGCCCCGAGCTGACCTCGGCTGGCGTTGTTGTTTCAGGTGGCCGCGGTGTTGGCTCCGAAGAAGACTTCAAACTGATCGAAGCTCTGGCTGACAAGCTGGGTGCCGCTGTTGGCGCATCGCGCGCGGCGGTCGACTCGGGTTACGCTCCGAACGACTGGCAGGTGGGTCAGACCGGTAAGGTCGTGGCTCCGGACCTGTACGTTGCCGTAGGCATCTCGGGCGCGATCCAGCACCTGGCCGGCATGAAGGACTCGAAGGTCATCGTCGCGATCAACAAGGATGAAGAAGCGCCGATCTTCCAGGTCGCCGACTTCGGACTGGTTGCCGACCTGTTCCAGGCCGTTCCGGAACTGACCGAAAAGCTTGGCTGATCAAGAACACAATTTTCTCGATGAGAAATCTTCAAGGCCCGCCACAAGGCGGGCCTTTTTCAGTTCAGATCTTGAACAACCGGCACCAGAGCATCCGCGATGGCCCTGTGTGCGGCCGGGCCGATCATGTGCTCTGCCATGGGCTGCTGCAATGTTCCGAACAGCACGTCCTCAAGTTCGTCCGAAGCGCCGGCAACGCTGACCGACAACTCGACGATACCCGCGCATTGCGATCGGAATTGCTCGACCATGGGCCTATCGATCTGCAATTGCCCGCCAACATCGCATGGCGATTGCCTGTGCACACGCAGCCACAGCAATATCACTGGCGGTCCAACACGCTCGAGAAAGGACTGCAGGTTTTTGCACCACTGATCCTGCAAACCCTGGGCTAACACCGCAAACCGGGCGGCCCCAAGATCCAATAGCCGCGTCAAAAGATGCTTCACGAAGTGAAACTCTGTGAAATCAACTTCGGGGTAAAGGTCTACGAGTTTACGCGTCGGCTCAAGAAACCTATCATTTCGGCGGGGATGCACCCGGTAAAATGGGTTCGACTGATCAGCAAGCCCGGGGATTTGCAGCACGCACAGGCCGGAACCATTCACCAGGTTCAGTATCCCTTGATCGCGCACCAACGCCTCGGCCCCTGCAAACAGGCTGCCCAGATTGACACAACACTTTCCCACACGCCCTTCCAGCACTGAAGGGAACGGCTGATCCACGAACCGCCCGAATGTTTCGTCGCCGCCAACACAAACCACTGAGGACTTGTCCGGTCGCTTCTCAGGCCCGCGAAACCAGAGCCTGGATTGTTCATATTGGCAAACGGCAACATCGACCCGGTCCGAGCCGACCTGAAGATAGCTCATAACACCCACCTGTTTTTCACCCGGGTGCCATCTTGCGGCCGCAGGAATTGATAAAACCCTAATGTGCGCATTTGAAGCAAATTCAGCCTGATCCAACCCCTTGCCGCCCGCCCCGATCTGCCGATAGTGTCGGATCAACCTATGGGACAAAGGCACCTGAACATGGATGTAAAATCAGTCGGAGTGATCGGCGCGGGCCAGATGGGCAATGGCATCGCCCATGTTTTGGCGCTGGCGGAATATGACGTCCTTCTGACCGACGTCAGCCAGGAGGCGCTGGACAATGCTCTGGCGACGATCGAAGGCAATCTTGCCCGGCAAGTGTCCCGCGGAAAGATCACCGACGAGGCAATGCAGGCCGCCCTTTTGCGCATCGCGACCACGCTTGAATTGCCTAAACTGGGTCAAACCGATCTTGTGATCGAGGCCGCGACCGAACGCGAAACGATCAAGCAGGCCATTTTCGAGGACCTTCAACCGCATCTGCAGCCCCATACGATCCTGACTTCGAATACCTCATCTATTTCGATCACGCGTCTCGCCAGCCGGACCGACCGTCCGGAACGGTTCATGGGGTTTCACTTCATGAACCCTGTACCGGTGATGCAGCTTGTCGAGTTGATCCGCGGCATCGCAACGGATGAAGCGACCTACAAAGCCTGCAAAGCTGTTGTGGACCGGTTGGGCAAGACCGCAGCCAGCGCCGAAGATTTTCCGGCCTTCATCGTGAACCGGATCCTGATGCCGATGATCAACGAGGCGGTTTATACGTTGTATGAGGGTGTCGGTAGCGTTCAGTCCATCGACCAGTCAATGAAGCTGGGCGCCAATCATCCGATGGGGCCGCTGGAGCTGGCGGATTTCATCGGCCTGGATACCTGCCTGGCGATCATGAATGTGCTGCATGAGGGTCTGGCCGACACCAAATACCGTCCGTGTCCACTGCTGACAAAGTATGTCGAGGCCGGCTGGCTGGGCCGCAAGACCGAGCGCGGGTTTTATGACTATCGTGGCGAAGTCCCAATACCAACGCGCTGACGCACAGGGGGCCAGCCCCCTCGCCCGGATTTCATCCGGGCTCACCCCCGGGATATTTTCAGCCAGATGAAGACGCGGATCAGGCCCTGGTCCCACCGCCCAGAGCCAAGGTGTGCTTTCTAAGCCATGCCATGAACCCGCGCGGGTCTTTTTCGAGTAGTTGCATGTCGTCCGGCGATATCGGATCACCGATGACCGGAGATTGCGGTTTGTTGCAGGACCTTACGATCTCGTGCAGCAGCAGCCCCTGACGCAGGATCGGGGAAACACGGTTTGCGATCTGATACCAGCGCGAGTTGCAACCAGGAAAAAAGATCGGCACGACCTGAGCACCGGACCGGCGGATCATCTTCGCCGTAAAGACGTTCCATTCCCGTTCCTGTGCGGGGCCGAACCAACTGTCCGAAGACATCACCACGCCCGAAGGGAACAAGGCTACCACGCCGCCGTCCTTGAGGTGTTCCATCGCCTTGCCGCGCATTTCCAGCATCTTGGCCTGGGCTTCGGGATCGTGCGGAAACGGAACTGCGATCATGAACGATGTCGCAGCTTCATCCAGGCCGGTCAGAACCGAGCGGGTCAGGATGCGATAATCGCTGCGCACGCGGCCGATCAGTTCGGCAAAAATCATGCCGTCAACCATGCCATGGGGGTGGTTGGCGACCACAACGACCGGGCCTTCCTTGGGAATGCGATCGATCTGTTCCTGCGGCGTGGTCAGTTTGATGCCCATCACCTCGAGCGCGCCGCCCCAGAAACGCTGGCCGCGATACAACTCGTTCTTTTTCTCGAATTTATTGACCATTCGCAAAATGGTCAGTTTTCCGGTGCACCATTCGATGACCCGAATGGCAGCCGAAGTCCAGGCATCGTCAAACGAGTTGGCGTAGGTCAGCGTTCTGCGATCATAGATTTCGCCTTGTTCACCGGCCCCATCTACCACCGGGTTCGTCTTGGTCTCGTGCGTTGTTTCCGCCAATTCCTGGTTTTCCCGTTCTTCCTGTCCTGGCAGGACCGGCTCAGAATCCCTCTCCGAACTTGTCGTTCACCAAAGTTTCCAAGGCTTCCGCCAACGCCTCAGCATCCGGTCCGGACGTCTCGACGTCAATAGTGGTTCCGCGCGATGCTGCCAACATCAAAAGGCCCATAATACTGTCTCCGGATGCAGAAAGTCCGTCCCGCGAAACCTCGGCACTGGCATCAAATCCCTCGACCACCTCGACCAGCTTGGCTGAGGCACGGGCGTGCAGGCCCTTTTCGTTAATAATTTTCAAGCTTCGGGTGGTCATGGTCTATTAATCCAATTTTAGTCCAACGTGACATTCTGCGCATTGATATATTTTCGTCCAGCCTCAATCGCTTGCCGGACGGCATCGCCGACGGGCAAGTGGCGGCTTTTGGCCAGTTTGATCAACATGGGAAGGTTTGCGCCGTAAAGTATGCGACGATCCTGCGGGGCGCAGGCCCGCATGCTCAGATTCGACGGGCTGCCGCCAAACAGGTCAGTCACGACAACGACACCGTCGCCGGCGTCGACCTGATCCGCGGCACGGCATATTTCGCTTTGTTTGGCGTCGCGATCATGATCGGCCTCGATCGGGATCGCGACAAGACCCGGCTGTGTCCCGACCACGTGCTGCATCGCGGCCAGGTATTCTTCGGCCAGCCTGCCATGCGCTACAATTACGATCCCGATCAATCCGGCCTCACATTCAACGAGCGTCGTTCCATTTCGCGGTGTCTGATTGCCACCTGCTGGCCCTCTTCCGCAAGGGCTTTTGCGACCGCTTCGGCCATCGCGACCGAGCGATGTTGCCCACCTGTGCAGCCAAACGCAACCGAAAGATGCGCCTTGCCCTCGGCCCGGAAGGCCGGCAGCAAAAGCCTGAGCAGATCGACGACTCTGTCGAAGAACGGTCGGTAGTTCATATCCGACTGAACATAGCTTGCAACATCCGGGTTTCTACCATCGGCCGCGCGCAATTCAGGGCGCCAGTACGGATTGGCCAGAAACCGGCAGTCAAACACCATGTCCAGTCCCCTTGGCAGGCCGCGCTTGTACGAAAAGGATTCAATCGACACCGCCAGATGCCGGCCGCCCTGAGGTGCGAACCATCGCTCGACCTCATCGCGCAACTGATGGACATTCAGTGCTGTCGAGTCGATCAGCGTATCGGCAATTTCGCGGATCGGGGCCAGCAGTTCCTTTTCCTGGCGTACGCCGGATTCGGGGCTGGAATCCCTTGCCACCGGGTGCCGCCTACGGGTTTCGGAAAAGCGCCGCAGCAGCACGTCATCGCTGCAATCCAGATAAAGGGTGGTCAGATCGACCTGTTCCATCCGGCTGAGTTTCGCCACCAGTTCAATGAATCCGATGGTTGAAAAATCGCGGTTGCGCGCGTCGATCCCAAGCGCCATGGGCCGGTCGCTTTCCGGGCCATCCAGAAGGCGTGTCAACAACCCCATGGGCAGGTTGTCGATGGCTTCAAAGCCCAGGTCTTCGAGAACGTGGATTGCGGTCGAACGTCCGGCACCCGAAGGCCCGGTGACCAGAACGATACGCCGCTGTGCTGTCAGTTCCCGGGCCATTCCGGATCCATTCGTCCCATTTTCATTAATTGCACCAATGCTGCGGCCAAATTGGGGACTTCACCGCCCCAAAGCAAGGGAACAGGATGCCCCAGCAGAACCACCATCCGTGGCTCGGGCAAACGTGCGGGTTCGCTCTGGTCCAGATCTACAACGACGCTGACAGGAACCGGCCCCTTCGGATCTGCGCGCAACAGGCCGATACCACGCGCCTCGATCACGCCCCGCAGCTCCGGAACGGCGTCGGCGATCACATGGCCATCCCGTACATGCAGATTGACCCGATCGTCCGCAACAAAACTCGCCCCCAGCGCCATCATCTGCAGCGCCAGTGACGACTTGCCCGCGCCCGAACGCCCCACGATCAGAAGGCCGTGCCCTTCGATGCTGACGCAAGCGGCATGGATACAAGCTGTGTTCTGTTGTTCGATGGCAGAAAGGGTCGGGCTGGACATATGCCTACAAAGGAAGCCCGACAACAAACCGGGCGCCCAAAGGATCCGAAGTTATGTCCGCTTCGGTCGGACGGATGTTCTCCGCCCAGATCACGCCGCCATGGGCCTCAACAATCTGTTTTGAAATCGCAAGTCCCAAGCCCGAGTTGTTCCCAAAATGCTCGACCGGGCGCTGCGAGTAGAAGCGTTTGAACACTTTGGTCAGCGCCTGATCGGGTATGCCCGGACCGGTATCTTCAACCACCACCAGAACCCGGTTCTCGCGCTGTCGTACCCAGACCCGAATGGCATCGCTTTCCTCGCAGAAGGAAATCGCATTGGTGATCAGATTGACGAAAACCTGTGCCAGTCGCGCCTCAAGCCCGTTGATCATAATCGGATCGGGCGGCAGATCGGTGATGTAGTCGATCCCTTTCGACCGGGCGTCTTCGCCCAGATACTGCCCAAGATTGCCCAGCAGCTTGAGCAGATCAAAGGGCTGCTCCTCTTCTTTGACCAATTCGGCATCCAGTCGGGATGCGTTCGAAATATCGCTGACCAACCGGTCCAGGCGCCGCACGTCATGTTCGATCACGCCCAAAAGTTTCTCGCGCTGGTCGTCGCGTTTGACCATGCGCAGCGTCCCGACTGCCGATTGCAGGCTTGCAAGCGGGTTCTTGATTTCATGCGCCACGTCCGCCGCAAACTGCTCGTTCGCATCGATCCGGTTGTAAAGCGCAGTCACCATCCCTCGCAGCGCTCCGCTGAGTTGCCCGATTTCATCGGGGCGGGCGCTGAGGTCGGGAATTCGAATGCGGCCCGGATTGACACCAGCCCCTCTGTCCCTGCCCATCTCGGCAGCCGCCGCCAGATCCGCAAGCGGGTTGGCGATGGTTGATGCAAGAACAAGGCTCAGGCCGACGGACACCAGCAGGGCCACCACGAACATCTGTAGAATGCGCTCCTGCTCCTGCCGGGCAAGCGCATCAATCTCACCGGCCGGACCGGCCATGGCAACGGCACCGACCGGGCTTCCCTCGAACAGAATGGGCGCAGCCGCAACGATTGCGGTTTCCCCTGCATCATCCTGAACCGCCTGCATTTGAACATTGCCCAGCAATGCCTGCGGGATGATTTCCTGTACGCGTTGTGCAAGCGTCGGTGGATCGGTTTCCTGCGGTTTCGTGAATACTGTCGTCAGACCCATCCAGACGGCATTGAGACCGTCACTGATAACTGTACTGCCGGTTGGCGCATCGGCCCCTGACTCCAACCCGAGAGGCATTTGCGCCGGCAGCGAAGCGCCTCGGGTCCAGCCAATTAGGGTGCCCTGGGTATCATAAATGAAGACCTCGCCGCCATCGGGCAGTGTAAGTCCGGACAGCGTGTCCCTGACATCCAGATCAGCAGCGTCCCGGGGGCCGTCGGAGTCCGCCTGACGCAGCTGGGTTTCGAACACGTTGCTGACCAGCTGGGCATCACCCACCAGATTGCGCGCCGTCTGCTGGACCCGCTCCTTGCGTGAATCGTCCAGATACAGCAACCCGGTAACAAGAATGACCAGGGCGATCAGGTTGAACGTGATGATCTTGCGCGCCAGAGGAGAGCCGCGCAGAGAAAACAGATTGCGTCGCGACCGCGTTGCCCTGACTTCATGGGACTCGGGATCATGCGGGATGACCCAGTCATCCCCCAGAACGACATCTCCGTCGCGCAGCGCATTGGCTTGTTCGGTATCGCGCACGAGACCCGGCTACCCCTTATCAGAAGGCTGTTCTTATTCTTCGTTGTATCTGTACCCGATGCCGTACAGGGTTTCGATGGCCGAAAACTCAGGATCTGCCGCACGCATTTTCTTGCGCAGCCGCTTGATGTGGCTGTCGATGGTGCGGTCGTCGACATAAACCTGATCGTCATAGGCCACATCCATCAACTGATCGCGGCTTTTGACGAACCCCGGTCTCTGCGCCAGCGCCTGCAACAACAGGAACTCGGTCACTGTCAGCGAAACATCGGTGCCCTTCCAGCTTACGGCGTGGCGCAGCGGATCCATCCGAAGCTCGCCACGCTCCATGACCTTGGCGTCGCCAGAGGCGGCAGCGGACACATCGCCCTCGGTCGCTTCCTGCCGGCGCAGCAACGCGCGGATACGTTCAACCAGAAGACGCTGTGAAAAAGGCTTTTTGACATAGTCATCCGCGCCCATGCGAAGGCCCAGAACCTCGTCGATCTCGTCATCCTTGGATGTCAGGAAGATCACCGGCATCTGAGTTTTCTGGCGCAGCCTTTGCAACAGGTCCATGCCGTCCATGCGGGGCATCTTGATGTCCAGCACCGCCATGTCCGGCAATTTCTTGTTGAATGCATCCAGGGCAGCCTGCCCGTCATTATATGTTTCGACCTCAAAACCCTCGGCTTCGAGCGTCATGGATACCGACGTCAGAATGTTCCTGTCGTCATCCACCAGTGCAATCTTTGACATCGGGTTCATCCCTATTCCTGCTCACTCTTGCAATAATTGGCTTATTTGTAAGGCATTGTTGGCGTTTTTAGGACGCCGAATCAATCCGTAACTGCGAATCGTGCCTTTCTTGGGGCAAGCTTGCGGCAAATTTGCCTTGCTGCCCGCAAATTGCCGCCCAGATTTTTGGCGGAAAATTCTTGGTGGCGCTAAACTTGTACTTGGTTGCGCTAACTGCGCCAAACCGTCCTGTTCATGCCCTAAATGACCGTGATAAGACCCGCCCATCCGCCGGTTTTTCCCGGCATACTGCCCCAAGAGCGCATAAGGCCAAACAGCCTTCGCGCCGCCACAGGAGAAGACACACATGACATCTGGACGGGTTAACCCGCAATTCCGCCTCGAGGATCAGGGCATCGAGGGTCTGGGCAATGTCTATTACAACTTCATGGAACCGGCGCTGATCGAAGAGGCGCTGAAGCGCGGCGAGGGCACGCTGGGCAATGGCGGCGCGTTTCTGGTTACGACTGGCAAATTCACAGGCCGGTCTCCGAAAGACAAGCATGTCGTCAAGACCGACAGCGTCGCCGACACCATCTGGTGGGAAAACAATGCCGCAATGACCCCCCAGGGCTTTGACGCGCTATATGAAGATATGCTGGCCCATATGAAGGGTCGCGACTATTTCGTGCAGGACCTCGTCGGTGGCGCCGATCCCGCCTATTCGATCAACGTGCGCATGGTCACCGAGCTGGCCTGGCACAACCTGTTCATCCGCCACCTGCTGCGACGGCCGGACCGCGCTGACCTGGACGAGTTCACCGCGGATTTCACCGTCATCAACTGCCCCAGTTTCAGCGCAGACCCGAAAAAGCACGGCTGCCGCAGCGAGACCGTGATTGCGCTGAACTTCGACCGCAAGCTGATCCTGATCGGCGGCACAGAATATGCAGGTGAGAACAAAAAGTCGGTCTTTACCCTGCTGAACTACATGCTGCCCGAAAAGGGCGTGATGCCGATGCACTGCTCGGCCAACCATGCTGTGGGCAACCCGGTTGATACCGCCGTGTTCTTCGGCCTGTCCGGCACCGGCAAAACCACCTTGTCCGCCGACCCGTCCCGCGTGCTGATCGGCGATGACGAGCACGGCTGGTCCGACCGCGGCACTTTCAACTTCGAAGGTGGCTGCTATGCCAAGACCATCAACCTGAATGCCGAGGCAGAACCCGAGATTTACGCCACCACCACGAAATTCGGCACGGTGATCGAGAACATGGTCTTCGATCCCGAGACCAAAAAACTGGATTTCGACGACGATTCCCTGACAGCGAACATGCGTTGCGCTTATCCGCTGGAGTATATCTCGAACGCATCGAAATCGGCGTTGGGCGGCCATCCAAAGAATATCATCATGCTGACCTGCGACGCATTTGGTGTTCTGCCCCCGATTGCGCGGCTGACACCGGCGCAGGCGATGTATCACTTCCTGTCAGGCTTCACGTCGAAAGTCGCCGGTACCGAGCGTGGCATTACCGAGCCTCAGCCCACATTCTCGACCTGTTTTGGCGCACCTTTCATGCCGCGCCGCCCCGAGGCCTACGGCAACCTGCTGCGGGACAAGATTGCCCAGCACGGCGCGACCTGTTGGCTGGTGAACACCGGCTGGACCGGAGGCGCTTACGGCGTTGGCAGCCGGATGCCCATCAAGGCAACCCGCGCGCTGCTGACTGCGGCGCTGGAAGGGTCGCTGGCGGATGCGGAATTCCGCAAGGATGCCAGCTTTGGCTTTGACGTTCCGGTTTCGGTTCCCGGTGTGCCCGAAGTCCTGCTGGACCCGCGCCGCACATGGGACGATCAGGCGGCCTTCGACAAACAGGCTGAAAAACTGGTGCAGATGTTTGCCGAAAACTTTGAGCAATATCTGCCCTTTATCGACGAAGACATCAAAGCCGTCGCGATCGGATAAGGCAATTTCAGGGGCCGCAGCGCCCCTGATTTCATCCGGACCCGGGTGAAAGGCGCGGCACTACTCTCCATATAGATGTATTCACCCATATGTGTTGGCAATTGCATTGCCTGATGCGGCAAATTGCGCTACCCACGTTTTCATTAAGGTCAAAAAAATGCCCGGCACGAAACGCACCGGGCCGCAACTGAAAGAACTTTTGGGCAGCTCTCAAGAACTCACTCACCTTGGAAATTGAGCAGCCTAATCAGGAAACCAGTTTAGTCCCAGAGGGATGAGTGTCAATATGAGACATGCCAAGTACAGCACCACACTGCATGTTTCTCATCACCTCGGGTGTCTGAAACCTGATTAAGGGGAAAACGGAACAATCATGACGGAAATTTCGAAACTCACTGAATTGCGCAAACTCATGCAGAGCATGGAACAAACGCTGGGCCTCGAGAAGCTCTCTCCGGTTGAGCGCGATATCTACTATGCCGCCGAGGAACTGTCCAAATCCGACGAGGAAGTGCGCACTTTCGGTTTGATCGAACACACCCTTGTCAAAAGCGTTTCGCGCCCGACATTCTTCCGCGCGCTGAAATCGCTGGTCCAGAAAGGGTACCTGTCACAAAGCGGCAGCGCCAACCGGGGGCGGTATATCGTTCATGCACCCAGATGAAGCCGCCGCGTTTCGTGACGACGGCTGATTGTCGTGCGAAAATGGGCTACCGAAACCTTCTACGCCTCTTTGGCCTATGTGGTGGTATCGTTCCTCACGTTTGAGGTTCTGATGCCCCTTCAGAACGTGTTTTTTCCGGAATACCCCAGCCGGGCCAGCCTGTTGTTTCTGCCGCATGGCGTACGGGTTCTGGCCGCCTGGCTGTTGGGATGGCGCGCCATTTTTGCACTGCTGCCGGGTGTTTTCATCGTCTTCGCTTATGTCGGCGGATGGGACGTGTTCCTGCCCAGCCGCCTGATGGCAATGGTCATTGCCGTCGCGACCGCGCCTGCGGTGTTTTATCTGTGTAAGGGGCTTGGTTGGGACCTGTTTCCCCGGCCTGGCAAACGGCCATGCTGGGCCTGTGTCATGGGTGTGGGGATTGTCACGTCATTTCTGGTGTCGATCCTGACCAACATGGCCTTTGGCAGCGCCACGGCGGAATACATCGCCTTTTTGATCGGCGATATCTCCGGCTTGTTTTTTCTGATGCTGATCCTCTACTTCTCGTTCCGCTACGCGGACAGCCGGGCCTGACCCTTCAACCCGTCAGCCCCCGGCGAAGCAGATTCAGGCCGCCGATCAGCAACACGATCAACGTCACCTTGCGGAACCGAGCCTGATCAATCCGTGCCTGGAATTTAAGCCCTGCCCACAACCCAATGACCGCCGGTGCGATCAGAAAACCGGAAAATGCGGCCGTTTCCATGCGCAGGATGCCTGATCCCAGGTGGGCAAAAACCAGCGCCACCGCACCCAACCCGTAAACGACGCCCTGAACCCGCATCTGATCTGCCTTCGGCGTGTTGAGGGCCGTCAGGTACATCACGGTCGGCGGCCCCCAGATGCCTGACATGCCGCCCACGAAACCGGCAACCGAACCCATCGCCGCCTCAATCCAGGCTGAAGGTTTCGACAATGTCAGCTTTGATCCCAAGACCTGAATCAGCGCAAAGAACGTCACCGGTGCGCCGATCATCAGCAACAACGTTCGCGGCGGAACCAGGCTGACCAGTTGGGCACCCGCCAACAAAAACAGCAGCCCCACGATCAGAAACACACGGAACCGTCGGATGGACGACACCGCCGCGGGGACACCTTCGCGCAACGCCTGAACTCCGTTTGTGACCAAAGTTGGCAGGATCAGCCCGGCCACGGCCCATTCGGGCGGCAGGAAGATGCTCAGCCCCGAAACCAGAACCATGGGCATGGCAAATCCGACCATTCCCTTGATGCAACCGGCGAGAAAGGCAATCGAAACGGCCAGCGCCAGATCCTGTGTCGAGAGTATTGAAAACCATGTCATGCCTCGTTGATACCATTCCCAGATTTCTCTGCACTGCAAAACTCATCGGGTAATTTTTGAACTTTTTACCTGCAAATTTCGTATTTTTGTTGCGCTGCACGTGCAGCATGATATGACCAGACGACCCAGAGAAGGACGTGATTCATGGCCCATGACGGACAGGATATGACCCAGATGACGACACCTGCGATTTTGCCCGATCTGCTGACCCTGACCCGAGCTGCCGTTCCGGCGGTCGAGACGGTTTTTGAACGGGCGCGGGAATCCGTCCGCGGTATGGTCAGCGCTGATGGTAAGATTTCGGGGGCACTGATCGAAGCCAACCAGACCGCCGCGCACGGCCTTGCATGGCTGGCCACCTATAATCAATCCCTGCAACAGATGCAGCGTTGGGCCGAAACGCTGGAGGCCGACGGCAAGTTCGGTGAAATCGAACAGCTGCTACACCAGATCGCCTTTGGCGAATACTTGCATCAGGTCGCGGGCGGCATTCCGATGAACCAGGGCGAGGTTGTGCGCCTGCAGGATCTGGGGCTCGGCTGGGACGCGCTGTCCGGGTTCCAGTGTTCCGAAGTTCAAACCCTGATGGCACAGGCCAATTCACAGGCCGCACGCAGCCGTCTGGTCGCGCTGATGCAGGATCAGTCCGGCGCCACCATGTTCGGCGCCTCGGGTCTGGACGAAGAGCTTGAAATGATCCGCGACCAGTTCCGCCGATATGCGCAGGAAAAGGTCGAGCCGAACGCGCATGACTGGCACCTCAAGGATGAACTGATCCCGATCGAGATCATTGAAGAACTGGCGGAAATGGGCGTATTTGGCCTGACCATTCCCGAAGAATTCGGTGGGTTCGGTCTATCCAAAGCCTCGATGTGCGTAGTGTCCGAGGAACTGTCACGCGGCTATATCGGCGTTGGTTCACTGGGGACCCGGTCCGAGATCGCGGCTGAACTGATCATTGCGGGCGGCACGGATGAGCAAAAGGCGCAATGGTTGCCCAAGATCGCCAACGCCGAGATTCTGCCGACTGCCGTGTTCACCGAACCCAACACCGGCTCGGACCTTGGCAGCCTGCGCACCCGTGCGGTCAAGGACGAGAACGGTGATTACAAGATCACCGGCAACAAAACCTGGATCACGCATGCGGCGCGCACCCATGTGATGACCCTGCTGGCGCGCACCAATCCCGACACCACCGATCACCGCGGATTGTCCATGTTCCTGGCGGAAAAGACGCCCGGTACGGATGAAAACCCCTTCCCCACCCCCGGCATGACCGGCGGTGAGATCGAGGTGCTGGGCTATCGCGGCATGAAGGAATACGAGCTGGGTTTTGACGGCTTCCACGTCAAGGGAGAGAACCTGCTGGGCGGCGAAGAAGGAAAAGGCTTCAAGCAGTTGATGGAAACCTTCGAATCCGCGCGTATCCAGACGGCGGCACGCGCCATAGGTGTGGCGCAATGCGCGCTGGATATTGCCATGCAATACGCGCAGGACCGCAAGCAGTTTGGCAAATCTCTGATCAACTTCCCGCGTGTTTCGGGCAAGCTGGCCATGATGGCGGTCGAGATCATGATCGCGCGGCAGCTGACCTATTTCAGCGCCTGGGAAAAAGACCATGGCCAGCGCTGCGATCTTGAGGCCGGAATGGCCAAGCTGCTGGGCGCGCGTGTCGCGTGGGCGGCAGCGGATAACGGGCTGCAAATTCATGGCGGCAACGGCTTTGCGCTGGAATACAAGATCAGCCGCGTGCTGTGCGATGCGCGCATTCTGAACATTTTCGAAGGAGCTGCCGAAATTCAAGCTCAGGTTATCGCGCGACGTCTGCTCGGCTGACCGGTTTTCGGCATCTCTGTTTCCCCAACTGGACCCGGTCTTGCGCCGGGTCTTTTCTTGTTTTGTCGGATTTGTACGTGCCTGGACCTTCCGGCTGTTCGTTTTGCACATGTGCAAACCCTGGCGAACCCGGGTGCACACCAGAATGTGGCACTGAATTGGGGCACGAAAATTTCCCCCTCTGAGTCCGCGCGAAACTGGGGTAGAGCATCCCGTGGAACAGACGGAACCACACGGGCAGTTGGTAAACAAAGGTTGGTAAACAAAGAATGACCAGAATACTTTTTGCACTTTGGGCAACCATCGCCGCGCTCGCCCTGAGCGGCTGCGCGACCACGCAGCCGACGGCAGGCCAAAGCGACATCGACGCGCTGGCGCAAGCGATCGGCGGCCTCGGGCCCGACGTTGACCCGACCGAGGCGCAAAAGGCCGCCACAATCGCTTACACCTATTCGCAGCGTCTGGCGCGGGAATGGCAGGTCGAGGATCCGGCCATCATCCACAACGCCAAAGTCATCAACGGTTTTCGCGAATATGGGTTGTGCAATGACTGGGCCGAGGCCATGACGAAGCGGCTGCGGCAGGAAGATTTCCGCACGCTGGACCTGAACTGGGCCACATCTCCGCCCACGGCGTTCCGGATCATCCACCATTCGGCATCGATCAGCGCCACGGGGGCGTCGTTGTATGACGGCATTATCCTGGACCCGTGGCGCAACAGCGGCGCCTTGCACTGGGCGCCGGTGCGCAAGGATACCAAGTACAACTGGAGACCCCGAAGCGAGGTGCGCGCTGAATTGCTGAGCGGCGAGATTCCTTATTGATCCGGACCGCGCAGGTTTCGCCACCGTCCGCAAAAGGATAAGACACCGGTATGACACGGCTGATCCTGACTCTGCCCCTGCTGGCCTTGCTGCAATGCGACAAGGACGAATCCGTGGCCGCATATGGCGCGGCGGACCGCACATGGACCTTGCAGGAAATTGACGGGCAGTCTTTTGAAGCCAGCGCTCTGCTGCGGTTCCCCGAAGAGGGCAGGATTGAAGGCAACGCGCCTTGCAACAGCTACAGCGGCACCTTGAACGCGCCTTATCCGTGGTTCGAGGTCACGGACCTGAACGCAACCCGCGCGGCCTGTGCGGGGCTTGAGGCCGAAGGGTTTTATTTCGCGGCCCTGCTGGCGATGACCCAATCCGAGGTGTCGGGCGACGTGCTGATCCTGCGCAATGAGGACGGGCACGAGATGGTGTTCAAAGCCGTCGAGTGAGCTGATCCAGAAACCGCGCCCGGGCCGCTGGCAAGGGGTGGTGGCCCAGTGCAGGCGCCACGCGGTGTTCCAGAAAATAGCCCGTTGTTTTCAGCCCTTCGACGATCTCGGCATCCGGTGCCTGTCCTTCGCCTCGCAGGCAGGGGGGCAGCGGCAACAATCGGTCGGCCCATTCTCCGGCGCCGGCGGCACTGACGGCGCGGCCCGATTTCGGCGAGACATAGATCAACCCTTCGGTTGCGCCGGTTGCCGCACAGGCCGACAGGTCGAGGCCAAAACCCAGCTCTTCCAGCAGGGCCAGTTCCCAGCGCAGATAGGCCAGTGGCCAGATGTCATCCTGCCCCAGCAGGTCCATCAGTTGTTCGGTTTGTTGGTAGATGCCCGGATGCGGTTCCCGCTCGGGCAGGCAGAAGGACAGAAGCGACAAAACCGTGTTCAGCCCGGCCAGCGCCAGACGTCCTGAAAAGGCCGCCGCCGCGCGCGACCGAAGGGGTTCGACCTGAAAGGTTCCGATATGTTCTTCAAGCCGCGCCCGCCACAGCACATCCAGCTGCGCGCCGGGCTGCAGGATCGGCGCAATCTTGCGGCTGGCCCCGCCACGTACGACACCGGCATGACGTCCATGGGTCTGGGTAAAGACCTCGATAATCGCCGCCGTTTCGCCATGGCGGCGAGAGGTCAGAAGTATGCCGTGATCGCGCCAGTCCAAATGGGCCCCGTGCCGTTTGCTGTGCCCATTTGACCTGTGGCGGGTCTGGACCGCAACCATGAAAGCTTGACGCGCAGGCGATATCACTCTCTAATTAACATTAGAGTTAAATAAGGATGAGATCCGATGCGCGGAATTACAATCACATATCGCTACGATGGCGACGAGACTGAATGGCTGGAAGCCATAAACACGTTCATCGCGGCGATCGACGCCGACCCCGAGGCCGCAGGGAAATTCGCCTATCAGGTTGCGGTGGCCGATGATGGTGTGTCTCGGTTTCACTGGGGACGCTGGGACAGTGCCGAGACATTGGCCCATGTGCAATCGCAGCCATATTTTCAGGCGTTTGCGCCCAAGGTGAAAATGTTTGCCGGTGATACGCTCAGCGCCACCGGGCACGATATCACGCAGAAAAGCGGCGGGTGGTAAGGCCAGAGTGGTTCCACAGTATGCGGGGTCAGAACGTCACGCCCGCGTGGATCAGGATGCCGATGACCATGAGCAGATTCAGCACCATGGAGATGCCGTTGCCCACGTAAATCGGCAGTTTGCCGACCACCAGCCCATAGGCGAACCACAGAAACGACAGACCGGCATAGAGCGACCACGAAAGCAGTGACTGACCGGTGGCGTGCTGGGAGTGAGTAAAGTAAAGCTTAATCAATTGCGGAAGGGTAGCGAACGGGCCGAAGACTCCGACGAAAACCATGAAGCCCTCGAACCGCTGCATCCAGTGGCCAAGCTCGGATTTTTCCAGTTTCTCAGCGAGTGTTTCAGCCACGCAAACACCTCATCGTCTTGTGTTGTTCCACGGATAGGCCAGTCCGTTCTGGCCAGGTGCGGGTCCAAAATAGACGCTTTGATCCGCGCGTCAAAGACCCTTCGAAGCAGGGATCATTCCAACCCCTCTTCCCCCAACAGGTGCCGACCCTGCCGGTCCTCGACCTCGATCACCCAGAGGTCGGGGTCAAAGCTGCGCTGGCGCTGGATGGCGGCGTCCACGTCCGGCTCGGGGCCGCCGGACAGTTCGACCCATTTGCGTTCGCCGCTCATCAGATCAAAGCTGCGCTGGAAGGCCGTGGCCTGCCCGTCAAGCGTGTTCAGCTTGATCAGCACCGCGCCTGCCGTGTCGTCGCCATGGGCCACGACGAAGGCAGGAATTTCCTGAAAGCGAAGTCGTGCCAGATAGGCATGGACCCAGAATTCCGCCGTCAGACGGGTCATGCGTTGCCGTCTTTGAAATCCAGGCCCATTTCCGAATAGCGTTCGGATTCTTCAAGCCAGTTGGGCCGGACTTTTACCTGCAGGAACAGGTGGATCTTGCGGTCGAGGAACTCTTCCAACTCTGCCCGCGCGGCCTGGCTGACGGCCTTGATCGTCTCGCCGCGCTTGCCCAGCACGATGCCCTTGTGGCCATCGCGCATGACATAGATGACCTGATCGATTTTGGCGGAACCGTCCTTGCGTTCTTCCCAGTTCTCGGTCTCGACGGTCAGCTGGTACGGCAGTTCCTGATGCAGGCGCAGGGTCAGTTTCTCGCGCGTCATCTCGGCGGCGATCATGCGCAGGGGCAGATCGGCGATCTGATCCTCGGGGTAAAGCCAAGGACCTTCGGGCAGTTCCGAGGCCAGCCATTTGCGCAGGTCATCGACGCCATGGCCCTTTTCCGCCGAAATCATGAAGGTTTCAGCAAACGGATAGCGCGCGTTCAGGTCGCTTGTCAGGGTCAGAAGTTTCTCGGACGGCACCTTGTCGATCTTGTTGATGGCCAGCGCGACGGTGCGGCCCTGACCGATCTCCTCGAGACCTTCGAGGATACGCTCGACCCCTTCGGTGATGCCGCGATGGGCCTCGACCATCAGCACGACGACATCAGCGTCCGCCGCCCCGCCCCAAGCGGCGGCGACCATGGCGCGGTCCAGGCGGCGGCGGGGCTTGAACAGGCCCGGCGTGTCGACAAAGACCAGTTGCGCGTCGCCTTCCATCGCCACGCCGCGAATTCGGGTACGGGTGGTCTGCACCTTGTGTGTCACGATGGAAACCTTCGCCCCGACCATGCGGTTCAGCAGGGTGGATTTGCCTGCGTTGGGCTCTCCGATCAGGGCGATAAATCCGGCGCGTGTGGTCATGTTCAATGCGATCCTGTTTGCAACTGCGCATCCCTATAGCAGATTGGCCATGCGGGCCAGAGGGATTTGTCGCATTGCCGCCATGCGTCCGGGATGGCACGAATACCGTGCGCTCAGCCGAACCCAGCCAGGCGATCAAATCCGAAAATGAGGCACATATGAAACGCCGTGAGTTTCTTTTGGGCAGCGGGGCTGCCGCAGGCGCACTGAGTCTGGGTGGATTGGGACTGGCAGCAGGCGGGCAGGAACTGGTCATTCAACCGGCCAGCTTTGCGCTAAAGGATCAGTTGACCACGGGCATGGTCAGCCTCTCACCCGACGCACCGCCGCCGGTTCTGTATGGCACGCAGGGTGAGGTGATGCGCCTGCCGGTGCGCAACACTCTGCCAGATTACACCGCCATGCACTGGCACGGGATGCGGATTGCCAACCAGATGGACGGGGTGCCTTATCTGACCCAGATGCCGATCGGAACGGATGAGGTCTTTACCTATGAGTTCACACCCCCGGACGCGGGGACGTATTGGTACCACCCCCATTGCATGACGATGGAGCAGATGGCCCATGGGCTGACCGGGGTGATGGTCATCGCCGAGGCCGAAGACCCCGGCTTTGACAGTGAGCAAGTGATCAACCTGCGGGATTTCCGTCTGGGCGAGGACGGGCAGTTTCTGCCTGCCTTTACCGCGCGCGGGGCCGCGCGGGCGGGTACGTTCGGGAATGTTCAGACGGCGAACTGGCTGACGGGGCCGGCCTATGATCATGCGGCGGGCAGCCTGGTGCGGCTGCGGGTTCTCAATTCGGATACGACCCGCATCTACAAACTGCATCTGGCCGGGGCCGAGGCGCGGATTATCGCCTGGGATGGTCATCCGGTCGAAATCGCGCTGCCGATGCCAAGCGTGGAAGACCCGTTGCTGGTCGGTCCCGGCCAACGGGTCGACTTTGCCGTTGCGATGCCTGCCGGTGAGGGGCGAACCGTCGATCTGATGGCGAAACTGCCGGGAAGTGCACCGGTTGCCATGGCGCGACTGCGGTCTGTCGGAGCAACGCTTTCGCGGGACTTGCGGGACCTGCGCCCCCTGCCCATCAACCCGGTCGCCAGGCCGGATCTGGTGCGGGCCGAGGTGCACGAATTCGTCTTTGGCTGGACACCCGAGGGCGGCGCGCCCAATAACGGGTTCTGCGGTTCGCTGGGTTACAATTTTTGGTCGGTCAACAGGACCCCGTGGCCCGGCGATGCGGCCCAGGGTGTCGGCCCGCTGGCCACATTGGAAATGGGCAAAACCTATGTGCTTCGGCTGCGCAATGAATCGCCCAATCTGCATCCGATCCACCTGCATGGGCTGGCCTTTGTGCCGCTGAAATCGAACCTGCGCCAACTTCCACCCCTGATGACCGACACGATGCTGTTGCTGAAGGACGAGGTGGCCGAGATCGCGCTGGTCGCCGACAATCCCGGCGACTGGGCATTTCATTGCCATGTAATCGAGCATCAGAAAACCGGGCTGACCGCGTATATCCGGGTGGTCTAAGCGTCGGATCGGCCGCGCCAATCCGACCGGTAGGGGGCCAGCCCCCTCGCCCGGATGTCATCCGGGCTCACCCCCGAGATATTTTCGGCCAGATGAAGACGGATCCCTGTCGGGTTATTTCGCGAGATTTTCCAGCAGCGCCTTAGCTGCAGCCTGTTCCGCCTGCCGCTTTGATCCGGCCGTAGCCTGCGCTTCGGTTCCGTCCTGCAGACGGGCGGCAATGGTGAAGACCGGGGCGTGATCAGGACCGCTGCGCTTGACTTCGACGTAAGCGGGCGGCTTTTGACCGCGGGCCTGCGCCCATTCCTGCAGCGCGGTTTTCGCGTCGCGGGCGTCCGCCTCGACCTTGTGAATACGATCGCCCCAGAGCGCGAGGATGACATCGCGGGCAGCCTCAAACCCCGCATCGCGGTAGACAGCGGCGATCACCGCCTCCATCGCGTCGCCCAGCAAGGCCTGTTTGCGGCGCCCGCCGGACAGCATCTCGGACCGGCCCAATTTCAGGACCGCGCCCAGATCGATTTGGCGGGCCACGTCGGCGCAGGCCTCTTTGCGGACAAGTGCGTTGAAGCGCGGGGCCAGTTGGCCTTCGGAGGCATTTTTGTCCGCCTCAAGCAATGCGGTGGCCATCACCAAGCCCAGGACCCGGTCGCCCAGAAACTCGAGCCGCTGATTGTCGGGCCGGGTCGTCGAGGACACCGATCCGTGGGTCAGCGCGCGCAGCAGAATTTCGGGGCTTTTGAACTCGTACCCCAAACGCTGCTGGAAGGCTTTTATTTCGGCTGAAAGCTTCAATTGACCGCCTTGAAGAAGCGGTCGCCCCGCCAGGTCCAGAAGAACAGCATCGAACGGCCCGCGGACGAGAACATAATCCGGTCGGCGCGGCCGATCAGGTTTTCATAAGGAACATAGCCGACGCCGCCTGCGGACTGTGGCACGCGGCTGTCGCTGGAATTGTCGCGGTTGTCGCCCATGAAGAAATAGTGGCCTTCGGGCACCGTGTAGATGCCGGTGTTGTCGGACCCCTGATTGCGGATGTTCAGCACCTCGTAGGAAGCACCGTTCGGCAGGGTTTCGATCAGGCGGCTTTTTTCACAGGCACCACCAATGCCGACAGGGCCGTTTTCGCAGCGCGGGCGCAGACCCTGCGGGCCTTGCGGTTCGGCGATTTCGGTGAACACGCCGTCGGGGGTTTGCTGCACGGGAGTGCCGTTCAGAATGATTACCCCGTCGCGGACCTGAATGCGGTCGCCGGGCAGGCCGATCAGCCGTTTGATGAAATCGCGCCCTGTGACGGGGTGGCGGAAGACGATGACATCGCCGCGATCGGGCTCGCCGCCCCAGATGCGCGTATTGTCATCCCCCTGCATCCAGCCGCAGATATCCTCGGCATCGATGTTCAGACCGACGCTGGGAATGATCACGCTGGGGCAGGACGCGTAGGAGTAGCCGTAGGCCATCTTGTTCACGAACAGGAAGTCGCCGATCAGCAAGGTGGGTTTCATCGAGCCGGACGGGATCCAGAAGGGCTGAAAGAACAGGGTGCGGAAAATGCCCGCGATCAGCAGGGCATAGACGATGGTTTTGATCGTCTCCCAGACGGCGTTACCTGATTTGGCTTCCTCGGCCATACTGCTCTCCGGTCCTTGGTTTGTTGGGGTGCTTCATGCGGGTCGGGTGGGGGCAAGTCAAGGCTGCGCGGGGCGATCTTGAACGGGGCGCGCCTCGATCACAACAAACGCCTGCGCCCAGGGGTGGTCGTCCGTCAGGGTGACGTGGATGATGGCCTCGTGCCCCGGAGGGGTCATTTCCTTCAGCCGTTCGGCAGCCCAGCCGGTGACATGCATAACGGGCTGGCCGGTGCGCAGATTGGTCACGGCCATGTCCTTCCACGCAATGCCCATGCGCAGACCGGTGCCCAGCGCCTTGGAACACGCCTCTTTTGCGGCCCAGCGCTTGGCATAAGTGCCCGCGGTGTCGGCGCGGCGTTCGGCCTTGCGCTGTTCGGTTTCGGTGAAGACACGGTTGCGGAACCGGTCGCCGAACCGGTCGAGCGTGCCCTGGATGCGGTCTATGTTTGCGAGGTCTGTGCCGATGCCGAGGATCATCTGGCAAACGCCGATCTGATCAATCCGAACCCGCCCAACGCAAACAGACCAGCCGCAGCGCCATCAATCCAGCGACGACAGCGGCGGTATCCCTGCATCATTCCATCGAACGAGAAAACAACCGAATATGCCGCATTGTTGGCAAAGCCGACGACCATACAAGTCAGTGTGGCAAGCGCCAGATTCAGTAAGCCATCGTCGGGTCCCAGCCCCACCGAAAGGGCGGCCATCCAGGCGATGACGGATTTCGGGTTTGACAGGTTCAGAATCAAACCTCGCAAATACCAATTGCCGCCATTCGCAGTAGTTTTTGGCTGTTCAATCGGCTGCATCGCCGATTTGAAGGATTGCCAGGCCAGCCACAGCAGATACAACCCGCCCAGAATCTTCAACGTAATGAGCAGGTAGAGCGAGGTTTGCAACACGGCCCCCATGCCGCTAGCCGCGACCGATCCCCAAAAGACCAAACCGGACGAAAGCCCGAAACCGTAGATCAGACTGGTTCTACGGCCGTGTTTCATTGCAATCGCTGCATTGGAAATATTCGCCGGGCCGGGCGAGACAGCAACAATGAAAAACGCTGCCGCAGTGGCCAAAAGTGCAGTTATGTCCATCACGCCAACCTCACCGTCAAAATCTTGCAGCTCGCCACGCCAAAGAACCCGGCAAAGGCCAGATCGAAACAGCGACGGGCGCGGCGATAGGCGCGGACCGTGCGTTCGGAGGAGAACAGGAAGGCGTAGCCGATGAAGATCAGCAGTGAGCCTGCGTAAAGCATGCCGAAATAGCCCAGCAGCATGGAAAGGCTGGCGTCGTTGGGCGCGACGATGGCGTAGATCGAGCCCCAGCTGAGGATCGCCTTGGGGTTGGTCAGGTTGATGGCGGCACCTTTGGCGAATATGGCTTGCAGCGAGCCGCGGATCGGGTTGCCCAGCGCGACCTCATCCGCGGACAAGGCGCGGCGCAGGGCCTTGAGGGCCAGCCAGCCCAGATAGGCCACGCCGATGTAACGGATCACCTCGAATACCAAGACATTGGCCAGCATGATCGCCGACAGCCCCAGCGCGGCGGCGATGCCCCATGCAGCGGACCCGGCGCAGATGCCCAAGGCAAAGACCAGCCCGGCGCGGCGGCCTTCGTTCATCGCGGTGCTCGCGATGCCCATCGTCGCCGGACCAGGAGAGCCGCCGGCCATCAGCCAGGCAAACCAGATGGCGACAAAGGCGGGCGTGATCATGCGCGCGCCTCGTCCATCAGGCGGCGCATCTCGGCAATCGCTGGGGTGAGGCCCCGGAAAATCGCCTCGCCGATCAGGAAATGGCCGATATTGAGTTCGCGCACCTCGGGGAAAGCGGCAACTGGTTTGACCGATTCATAGGTCAGGCCATGGCCCGCGTGAACTTCAAGCCCCAGCGAATGGGCGTATGTGGACATCTCGCGCAGCGCTTCCAGCTCGCGCGCGGCGTCTTCCATTCGGCCTTCGGCGTGGAAATCGCAATAGGCGCCGGTATGCAGTTCGATCACCTCGGCACCGATACGGTGGGCGGCGTCGATCTGGCGCTTGTCGGCGGCGATGAAGATCGACACGCGGCAACCGACATCGCGCAGGGGGGCGATGAAATGGGCCAGCTTGTTTTCCTCGCGCGCGACTTCGAGCCCGCCTTCGGTGGTGCGTTCCTCGCGCTTTTCCGGGACAATACACACTGCGTGCGGTTTGTGGCGCAGGGCAATTTTCTGCATCTCGTCGGTCGCGGCCATTTCGAAATTCAAGGGCACTGACAGAACCTCCATCAGCCCGTCGATATCGGCGTCCGAGATATGGCGGCGGTCTTCGCGCAAATGCGCGGTGATGCCGTCCGCGCCCGCCTCTTCCGCGATCCTTGCGGCGCGCAGAGGGTCGGGATAGTCCCCACCACGTGCGTTGCGCACGGTGGCCACGTGGTCGATATTCACGCCCAGACGCAGATAGTTGTCAGACATCACGCGATTCCTTTTTCTGGTTTTGGCCCGAGCCTAGAGGCTTTGTTTCGGGAACTGCAGTCTTTGCGCCGGCCAGCCGTTTGATTTCTTCAAATTTCGCCTTGATCTTCGCCCGGCGGCGCTGCTGGTATTTGCGGATCAGCGGGAGGCTGAGATACCCGCAGATTATCCCGGCCAGAAGGCCCGGCAGGACGCCGCCGATCATGTAGGGATAAAATACCTCGCTATAGAAGATACTCAGTCCGTCCCAGTCTGCGACCCGGTCGGTGAACATCGCGAAGAAATTGTCCTTCAGATCGCCCATGGCATCGGCGAACTTGCCCATCAGACCCCGGGTTTCGCTTTTTTCGAACTCGGTTCCCAGCAGGAAATGCCCGGTTTGTAGGCAGATCACACCGATGGGGACATAAGTCAGAGGATTGCCGAAAAACGTACCGCTGAGGGAGGCCAGGATATTGCCGTTGATCAGCCGCGCGCCGACCGCCGCGACCAGAAAGTGCAGACCATAGAAAGGGGTGAATGCGGCAAAGACCCCTGCCCCGATACCGCGCGCAATGCGTTCAGGCGTGTCAGGCAGGCGACGGACGCGGTGTTTGACATAGTGAAAGGCACGGGTCCAGCCCCCACGGGGATAGACAAATTCCGAAGCGATCCGGGCAGGCGAGCGTCGGTCTCGGCGCTTGAAAACCACTCGTGATCACCCTCTCTCAACCAGCCGCCACTGCGGTTTTAGTCCGATCCCTGAAACGCTCCACCGCGGCAACGTCGCTTTCCGCTTCGAGCATCAGCATCAGCGAATGCAACTGCTCCAGATCACGCAGTTCGACATTGATCAGCAGGCGGTAAAAATCCGGTTTTCGGTCGACAAATTCCAGGTTCGAGATATTAGCCTTTTTCTCGCCGATCAATGTGCAGATTCGCCCCAGCACACCGGCATCATTGCCGATGGTCAGATCAAGTGTCGCGCCATAAACCGCCTGATGGGTGCCGTGATGCCAGTGCAGATCAACCCAACGCTCGGGCTCATCCTCGAATTCGGACAGCCGGTCGCAGTCGATGGCATGGACCACCACGCCCTTGCCACGATAGGTGATGCCAACGATGCGTTCACCCGGCAGCGGCTGGCAGCAGGGCGCGCGGTCGAATTTCTGCCCCGCCTCAAGCCCGATGACCGCGCGGCGCAGCGGGATGGCATCGCCGTCGTCTTGGGTCAGTTCGGGATAGACGGCGCTGACCACCTCGTGCGCGGTCAGTTCGGCGCTGCCGAGACGGGCCAGCAATTCATGGCGGTCCTTGAGGCGCAGGTGCTTGGCGGCGGTGTCCAGCGCCTTGTCGGTGGCCTTGCGGCCCACATGTTCGAACCCGGCGCGGGCCAGTTCCTTGCCCAGTTTGATGAACCGCTCGCGGTCAACCTCGCGCAGGGCACGACGGATCGAAGTGCGCGCCTTGCCGGTGACGGCAATCTCCAGCCATGTGACCTGCGGCGTCTGGCCATCGGCGGTGATGATGTCCACCGACTGTCCGTTCTTGAGCCGGGTCCACAGCGGCACCCGGATACCATCGACCTTTGCCCCCACGCAGGCATGCCCGATGCGGGTATGAATTGCATAGGCAAAGTCGATCGGTGTCGCCCCGCGCGGCAGTTTCACCACGTCACCCTTGGGGGTGAAGCAGAACACCTGGTCGGAATACATCTCGAGCTTGACCGCTTCGAGGAAGTCTTCGTGATCTTCCTCGTTGTCGAATTGTTCGGTCAGATTGGCGATCCATTTGGCCGGGTCGACTGCAAACGGGTTTTCCGAGCGCACCCCATCGCGATAGGACCAGTGCGCGGCGACACCGGTTTCGGCAACGTCATGCATCTGGCGGGTGCGAATCTGAACTTCGACCCGTTTGCCGTCACGCCCCGAAACCGTGGTGTGGATCGAGCGATAGCCGTTCGATTTGGGCTGGCTGATATAATCCTTGAACCGACCGGGCACCGCGCGCCAGCGCTGGTGAATGGCCCCAAGGGTGCGATAGCAATCTTCCTCGCTGGGCGTGATGATGCGGAATCCGTAGATGTCCGAGAGGCGCGAGAAGCCCTGATCCTTTTCCTGCATCTTGCGCCAGATCGAATAGGGTTTCTTGGCGCGGCCAAAGACCTCGGCCTCGATGCCCGCCTTTTCCAGCTCATGCCGCATGTCGCCGGTGATGCGGTGGATCACGTCGCCGGTTTCGCGTTGCAGGGTGATGAAGCGGCGAATGATCGACTGGCGGCCTTCGGGGTTCAGGACGCGGAAGGCGAGGTCTTCGAGTTCCTCGCGCATCCACTGCATCCCCATGCGGCCTGCGAGCGGCGCATAGATATCCATCGTCTCGCGCGCTTTCTGCACCTGCTTTTCCGGGCGCATCGCCTTTATGGTGCGCATGTTGTGCAGTCGGTCAGCCAGCTTGACCAGAATGACCCGCAGGTCCTTGGACATGGCCATGAACAGCTTGCGGAAATTCTCGGCCTGCTTTGTTTCGCGGCTGGAAAGCTGCAGGTTGGTCAGCTTGGTGACGCCGTCGACCAGTTTGGCGACCTCATCGCCGAACAGTTCCGAGACCTTGCCATAGCTGGCTTTGGTGTCTTCGATCGTGTCGTGAAGCAGCGCCGTGATGATCGTTGCATCATCCAGACGCTGTTCGGTCAGGATGGCGGCAACGGCAACGGGATGGGAAAAATAGGGCTCGCCGGAATGGCGGAACTGCCCTTCGTGCATCTGCATCCCGAACTCATAGGCGCGGGCGATGCGATCAGCATTTGTCTTTGGGTTGTAGTTGCGGACCAGCGCAATCAGGTCGTCAGCAGAAATCATCCGGTCCGCACCCTCATTCTTTGGGCTTACCCCTGACCCTGTGCCTCCATCAGAGCGCGCAGGAGCTTTTCTTCCGACATGTCGTCATCGGCAGGCTTGTCCGATTCCGCACCCATCAGCAGCGCCATCTGATCTTCTTCCGGCTCATCAACCTCGATCTGGGTCTGGTTGGCTTCGATCAGGCGCTCGCGCAGGTCATCCGCGCTTTGGGTTTCGTCGGCAATCTCGCGCAGCGACACGACGGGGTTCTTGTCGTTGTCGCGATCCACGGTGATCGACGCACCGGCGGAAATCTCGCGCGCACGATGGGCGGCAAGCATCACCAGTTCGAACCGGTTCGGTACCTTGTCTACGCAGTCTTCAACCGTCACGCGGGCCATTGAGCGCTCTCCGTTACTGAATCCATGTCAGGAAGGGGATTATCTAAGCGCGAATCCCGGCATTGACAAGCGGGAAATACCGAAAATGCGCGGATCACAGCGGCGTAACCTGCGCAACATCTTCAGGCGGCAGAGCTGCGACCATCTCGGTCACTGTCCGGTCCAGTACGGGATGCTGCCAGTCGGGCACCACGTCCGCCATCGGAACCAGCACGAAAGCCCGGTCCTGAAGGCGTGGGTGCGGCAGGATCAGACGGTCGGGAGCCTGACAGGCCTGGTCCTGCGTCGGCAGGGTGCGCCAGCTGTCATGCTCCGCCCGGTCCGGATGCACCTGGTCGCCGTAACAGACCAGATCCAGATCCAGCGTCCGCATTCCCCAGCGCTGCGCGCGTTCGCGCCCGAACTCATGCTCGACCTCGTGCAGGATCTGAAGCAGGTCTTCCGGTGCCAGATCCGTTTCGATCAAAGCCGCGGCATTGACGTAATCTGGACCCGCACCGGCGGGAAAACAGGGGGTCGCAAAAAAGCGGCTGACAGAGCGAATCACCACGCCCCGATGCGCCAGCGCATCCAGAGATTGACGTAGGGTCATTTCTGGCGCGGCTCCTCTCAGACTGAGATTGGCGCCCAGCGCTACAACCGCGATTAACGAAGAATTAACCATTACACCCCCTATATTCGGCGAATTGCATACTTGCGATACACATTAAAAGCACTAAATTATGGGGTATCGGGGTGCCCATAATTTTTCTCACTCGCTCACTCACGTAACAAGCGGCGCTCTGGATTATACCGGAAGGACCTATTTATGTTTTACAAGGACGAACGGCTGGCGCTGTTCATCGACGGCTCGAATCTTTATGCGGCCGCAAAAGCACTCGGCTTTGATATCGACTACAAGTTGCTGCGTCAGGAATTCATGCGCAGAGGCAAACTGCTTAGAGCTTTTTATTACACGGCGCTACTTGAAAACGACGAATACTCACCCATCCGCCCGCTGGTCGACTGGCTGCACTATAACGGTTTCACCATGGTGACGAAGCCGGCCAAGGAATACACCGACAGCATGGGGCGTCGGAAAGTCAAAGGGAACATGGATATCGAGCTTACCGTCGA
This sequence comes from Ruegeria sp. AB8, assembly GCF_056542605.1. Lineage (NCBI taxonomy): Bacteria > Pseudomonadati > Pseudomonadota > Alphaproteobacteria > Rhodobacterales > Roseobacteraceae > Ruegeria > Ruegeria sp. AB8. The sequence continues at coordinate 104,049 of NZ_JBQGAB010000015.1, read as the reverse complement.
TGCCATGGAACTGGCACCGCGCGTGGATCATATCGTGCTGTTCTCGGGCGATGGGGATTTCCGCCCGCTGATTGCCAGCCTGCAACGCCAGGGCGTGCGCGTTTCGGTCGTTTCGACCATCCGTAGCCAGCCGCCGATGATCTCGGACGAGCTGCGCCGCCAGGCCGACAACTTCATCGAACTCGAGGACCTGCGCGACGTGATCGGCCGCCCTCCGCGCGAGATGCCCGCTGAGACGCGCAGTGTCGCGGTCGCTGGCGGGCACTGACCCGGCCAACGTTTTCTTGATGGGGAAAAATATGCGCGGTCAGGATCTGGATCCTGGCCGCGCTTTCTTTAACTAGGAACAGGTGCTGAAACACCATCTTGGTAACACCGATTCATGTCAGATCGATGACGCGGTTCTGTCTGGACCAAGGCCAGGAAAAGAAATACCTGTGCCGTAAGGAGACCGCCCAATGACCAAGCCGCCCCTGACACTCTACCTTGCTGCCCCGCGGGGCTTCTGCGCCGGTGTGGACCGTGCGATCAAGATCGTGGAAATGGCGCTGCAGAAATGGGGCGCGCCTGTCTATGTGCGCCACGAGATCGTGCACAACAAATTCGTGGTCGACGGGCTGCGCGACAAGGGCGCGGTCTTTGTCGAGGAGCTGGACGAATGCCCCGACGACCGGCCGGTGATCTTCTCCGCCCATGGTGTGCCAAAATCGGTTCCCGCCACGGCCGCCCAGCGCGAGATGATCTATGTCGACGCCACCTGCCCGCTTGTGTCCAAGGTCCATGTCGAGGCACAGCGCCACGCGGATGCCGGGCTGCAGATGATCATGATCGGCCACAAGGGCCATCCCGAGACTGTCGGCACCATGGGGCAACTGCCCGATGGCGAGGTGCTGCTGGTGGAAACCGTCGACGATGTGGCGCAGGTACAGGTGCGCGACCCGGGCAAGCTGGCATTTGTCACGCAGACCACCCTGTCGGTGGATGACACGCGGGATATCGTTGCAGCCCTTGAGGCGCGGTTCCCCGCCATTGTCGGTCCGCACAAGGAAGACATCTGTTACGCCACCACCAACCGGCAGGAAGCGGTCAAGTCGGTGGCGCCGAAATCCGATGCCCTGCTGGTGGTGGGCGCGCCGAACTCGTCCAACTCGCGCCGTCTGGTCGAGGTCGCGTCGCGCGCGGGGTGCAATTATGCACAGTTGGTTCAGCGCGCGACCGAGATCGACTGGCGTGCGCTTGAGGGGATTTCCAGCATCGCTATCACCGCCGGAGCCTCGGCCCCCGAAGTGCTGGTCAACGAGGTGATTGATGCCTTCCGCGATCATTACAACGTGACCGTCGAACTGGTTGAGACCGCCGTGGAAAACGTGGAGTTCAAAGTGCCGCGCGTACTAAGGGAACCTGCGTGATGCCGGACCGGAAAACGATCGACGCCTATACCAGCCGGGTATCGGACTATCTGCAGATGCCGCTGCCTGCCGAACAGCTTGAGGCACGACAGGCTTTTGCCGACGCGGTCGGCGCAGGCGGATACGTGCTGGATCTGGGCTCGGGCCCCGGGTCGGACAGTGCGTTTCTGATGCGGCAGGGCCTGAAGGTCAGGGCGCTGGATGCCACGCCAGCCTTTGTGGACCATGCCCGCGAAAACGGGGTGGATGCGCATCTGGGTACGTTCGAGGACGTCACCGAAGAGGCCGAATATGACGGCATCTATGCCAGCTTTTCCCTGCTGCACGCCCCACGCGCCGATTTCCCCCGGCATCTGAGCGCGATCCACCGGGCGCTGAAACCCAGCGGCCAGTTGTTTCTGGGCATGAAGCTGGGTACGGGCGAACATCGCGACGATCTGGACCGGTACTACACCTATTATTCGCAACCCGAGATCGAAGCGGCGCTGGCCGATGCCGGTTTCACGCTGGGTCGTTGCGTGACCGGGATGGGAAAAGGGCTGGCCGGGTCCTATGACGGGTTCGTTCTGGTTTTCGCCCATGCCTGATCTGTTTGCCTACACCGATGGTGCCTGTTCGGGAAATCCCGGTCCCGGCGGATGGGGTGTTCTTTTGCGCGCGGTGGATGGCGAACGCATTCTGAAAGAGCGTGAACTGAACGGCGGAGAGGCCGAAACCACCAACAACCGGATGGAATTGCTGGCCGCGATCAGTGCGCTGGAAACACTGGAGCGTTCGTCCGCGATTACCATCGTGACCGACAGCGCCTATGTCAAAAACGGTGTCACCGGCTGGATATTCGGCTGGAAGAAAAACGGCTGGAAAACCTCGAACAAGAAACCGGTCAAGAATGTCGATCTGTGGCAGCGGCTGGACGAAGCGCAGTCGCGCCATCACGTGACCTGGGAATGGGTCAAAGGCCATGCCGGACACCACGATAACGAGCGTGCCGATGAACTGGCCCGTGCCGGAATGGCCCCGTTCAAACCCAAGAAGGCGCAGGTCTGATCCGCAGTGTCGCCCTGACCGGTGGACGGGCCATCTGCGCGCTGATACCTCATGGCCGTCACAGTGCGAGTATCCGGATGAAAACCAGCCCAGCCATTATTTGCACCTGCCTGAGCCTGCTGGCGTCATGCGGCACGTTCTACCAGCCTGTGCAGTTTGTCGCCCGGGATGATCAGATCATCGCAACCGGCACAATCGATGACACCACGCTTGCCGCCTTTGAAAAGGTCGTCGCGCGCAACCCAGACATCCGGACGCTGGTGTTGTTGAATATCGAAGGGTCGGCAGACGACGACGCCAATGTGGTGTTCAGCCGCGCAGTGCATGAAGCGGGGTTCGACATCATCGTTCCGTCAAACGGGCTGATTGCGTCTGGCGGAACGGATCTGTTCCTGGCCGGCAAGCGGCGCATTTTGCAGCCGGGTGCCTGCGTCGGCGTTCACAGCTGGAGCGGGGCAGGCATCGTTGCGACCGAAATTCCAACCACCGACCCCGAACACGACCGCTATCTGGACTATTTCCGCGATATCGGCGCGCCCGAGGAGTTCTATTGGTTCACGCTGGCCGCAGCCCCGGCCGAGGGCATGCATTGGATGACCGCGGCCGAGACCGAACTGTTTGGCATGACGACCGGCACCGCCCCGCGGCTTGGATCAGCCGAGGTTTGTGACGACCGCTAACGGCGCAGCAGGCGCGCGCCGACTTCCTTGACAAACTTGGCCGCGACCATGGCCGTCATGCCATAAGGGTCGCGATGCGGGTTCAGTTCCACGATATCCGCACCGACCAGCTGGCCCTGAAACCGGTTTATCAGGTCGATGACCTCGCGCGTGCTGAGTCCACCGGGTTCGTGATGCGAGACACCGGGCGCAAAGGCCGGGTCCAGCGCATCCAGATCCAGCGACAGGTAGACCGGACCTTCGAAAGAAATCTGCAGGTCGGATCGCCAGTTGCGCATGTCGATGACCTCGACCCCGAACTTTTCGGCCTGCTCTCGCTGATGGGTGTTCATCGTCCGGATGCCAACTTGCATCAGACGATTGATCCGGCAGCTTTCCATCACGCGGGCAAAGGGGCATCCATGGCCAAGCGGGCCGATATCCTGTTCGTCATACAGATCGGGGTGTGAATCGATATGCAGGATGTTCAGCCCTTCGTACCGTTCGGAATGCGCCTTGATCAATGGAAAGGCGACCGAATGATCGCCGCCCAGCGACAACAACCGCGCGCCTGTGGCGATGCGCTCGGCTGCCCCTGTTTCGATCCGGTCAATGGGTTCCTGGCCGCGCATCTCGAACACGTCCAGATCGCCCGTGTCCCTGAACCGGTCGGTCGCGCCCAGATCGGTGCCGTCTTCGGCGGTCAGATTGGCGGCACCGGAATGCAACGCCTCGCGGATGCGGCCCGGGGCAAAGGCCGGACCTTGCAGGAAAGAGGAATGCAGGTCCAGCGGGACACCCATCAGGGCGACGTCACCCGGTTTCAGATCATGCGGCATTGGACTTCCTTACGTTGCGGATCGGCCGTGATCTGGCCCCCAACGCACCGAAAGGTCAAGACATCAGCGCCGCAGGTAATTCTGCCACAGCCAGATCACCAGAAGCGCGCCCAAAACAGCGCCCACGAAGCCGGAAAGCCAGCCCATCACAGTCACCAGCATCCGCAACACAAAGCCGCCAATCAGAGCGCCAACGATGCCAATCAGCATGGTGGTGGGAATATCCGCCTCGATCCGCATCAATCGCGTGGCGAGGAAACCTGCGGCGGCTCCGATCACGATCAGGGCGACAACCGGCATGTCATTTCCTCCAATGCGTCGGCACGATGATCAGTGCCCCGATAGATGACAGCATTGCGTCCAGACCGGGCGGGCCAAAGCTGATGCCGAACATGATACGGACGAAATAGAACAGAAAAGCCCCGCCAACGCAGATGATGATCGAGGGCAGATATCCGTTATGCGTAAAACCCGTCTTCTCGGCCAGGTACCCCACGATTCCGGCGATCACGACGGTCCCCATCAGGATCATGAACATTCAGCTTACTCCGCAGACATCCGGGTGCCGGTTGGGATCGGCCAGCCCCGCAGAAAGGTTTCCCTATCCTGCGCGCCTTTGCCCGCCCTTTGCAAGCGCAGCAGTTCGACCGCCCCGTCACCGCAGGCCACGCGCAGGGTTGCATCCAGAACCTCGCCCGGTGCGCCCTGCCCTTCAGCCAGACGCGACGCCAGCAGCTTGATGCGCTCGCCACTGATATCCGTCCATGCGCCGGGAAACGGTGACAGGCCGCGGATCTGGCGATCAACCTCGGCGGCGGGCCGTGCCCAGTCGATGCGCGCCTCAGCCTTGTCGATCTTGGTGGCATAGGTCACGCCATCATCGGGCTGCGGCTCGGGTGTCAGATCAGGCAGTTTGGCAATCGCTTCGACGATCAGCCCGGCGCCCATGTCAGACAGCCGGTCGTGCAATTGGACTGTCGTCTCCTCGGGCCCGATATCAGTTGCCTGACGCAGCAGGACCGGGCCTGTATCCAGTCCGGCCTCCATCTGCATGATGCAGATACCAGTCTGCGCGTCCCCCGACATGATTGCCCGGTGGATCGGGGCGGCGCCGCGCCATCGCGGCAGCAGGCTGGCATGGATGTTCAGACACCCCCGCGCGGGCGCATCCAGAACGGGTTGCGGCAGGAGCAGCCCATAGGCGACAACAACGGCAACATCTGCCTGCAGTGCCGCGAATTTGGCCTGTTCTTCGGTTGATGTCAGCGAAACGGGATGGCGGACGGTCAGGCCCAGCGCCTCGGCGCGGGCATGTACGGGGGTCGGACGGTCTTTTTTTCCACGTCCGGCCGGGCGCGGCGGCTGGCAATAGACGGCGGCGATCTCGTGCCCGGCCTCGACCAGCGCATCCAGCACCGGGACCGAGAAATCAGGGGTTCCCATGAAGATTATGCGCATCGTCGGCTCCGGAGGTGCTGGGGTGCCGGGCTGAAGCCCGGCCTACGTGAGTTTCTTGGCCTTGCGCAGCAGCATGTCGCGTTTGACCTTGCTGAGGCGGTCGAAATACATCCGTCCGTTCAGGTGGTCGATCTGATGCTGAACGCTTGTCGCCTCGATCCCGACAAAGTCGCGGCGGTCGACGACGCCCTGTTCATTGATGTATTTTACCGTCACCGCGCGAGGACGCTTCACCTTGGCCGACACACCGGGCAGGTTCGGGCTGGCCTCATCATGCTCGCGCAGCTCAATGGAACGGTGCAGGATTTCCGGGTTCGCCAGCCGGATCGCCCGGCCCCGCTCGGTCGAGCCATCGACTACCGCCAGCCGCAGCATGACGCCGATCTGAGGCGCAGCGAGGCCAACGCCCGGCATCGCCTCCATCGTGTCGATCATGTCGTTCCAGATGGCGCGAATTTCGTCGGTGATCTCGGTGACGTCATCTGCCTTGGTGCGCAGGCGCTTGTCCGGCCAGGGCAGGCAGGTGCGGACGGTCATGTCCGGGCCCGTTCACGTTTGAGCTTCTGCATCTTGCGGGTGATCATCTGGCGTTTGAGCGGTTTGAGATAGTCGATGAACAACTTGCCGTTCAGGTGGTCGATCTCATGCTGAACGCAGGTTGCCCACAAACCGTCAAATGTTTCGGTGCGTGCATTGCCGTTCTCGTCCATCCAGGCCACGTCCACCACCTTGGGCCGGGTCACTTCGGCATACTGTTCAGGGATCGACAGGCAGCCTTCCTCATAGACATTGGTTTCTTCCGAGGCGGCGATGACTTCCGGGTTGAACATGATCAGCGGGCGCGGCGCTTCGCCCTCTTCCTTGATGCAATCCAGCACGATCAGCCGCTCGAGCACGCCGATCTGCGGCGCGGCAAGGCCAATGCCGGGCGCATCATACATCGTCTCCAGCATGTCATCGGCCAGCGTGCGCAGCGCGTCCGTCAGGTCGGCCACAGGCGCGCAGACCTTTTTCAGGCGGGGGTCGGGATGGATCAGAATATCACGTTTCATGAGGCTGATTTAGGGCAACGCGCGCCCAGCCGCAACGCCCCCCTTGCGCTTGTGTCAATAGTGGCTAGCTTTCGGCGTGACAAATGGAGCAGACATGACTTTCAACGACCCGATCGACCGCCGCGAAACCAACTGTACCAAGTGGGACAAGATGGAACAATTGTACGGGGTTTCACCCCGGGACGGTTTGGCGATGTGGACGGCGGATTCCGATTATGCCACTGCGCCTTGCGTGATCGAAGCGGTGCGCGCGGCGGCCGATCAAGGGACTTTCGGGTATTCCTGGCAGCACCCGCAATACCTTGAGGCCATCGCCTGGTGGATGAAAACCCGGCACAACTGGCAAATCGACACCGACTGGGTGCTGTCCGCGCAAGGCCTGGGTAATGCCATTGCACTGTGTCTGGATGTCTGGAGCGAACCGGGCGACGGCGTGGTCATTTTCCCGCCGGTTTACCACGAGTTTGCCCATAAGGTGAACAAGACCGGGCGGCGCGTCGTGGAATGCCCATTGGTGCACGACGGCGATACATACGCGCTGGATCTGGAAGATGCGCAGTCGCGGCTGGACGGATCCGAGAAGCTGCTGCTGTGGTGTTCGCCGCAGAACCCGTCGGGCCGGGTCTGGACGCCGGATGAACTGCGGGCCGTTGCCGAATTTGCCGAACGCAACGGGCTGCTTCTGGTTTCAGACGAGGTTCACCACGATCTGGTCTATCCTGGAAACACCTTCGTGCCGATGGATGTCGCCGCCCCCGAGGCGCGGCCCCGGACAGTGACGCTGACCGCGGCGTCCAAGACGTTCAATATCGCGGGTCAACGCACCGGCAACCTGATCATCCCCGACGACAAGCTGCGCGCCACGATGCGGCATCGGCTTTACACTCTGGACTATGATCCATCCGCTCTGGGTGTTGCCATGGTTACCGCCGCCTATTCCCCTGCGGGGGCGGAATGGGTCGATGCGCAGATCGCGCATCTGATCGACAACCGGAAACTGTTCGATGCCGCCATCGCCGAAATTCCCGGACTGTGGTCGATGCCGTTGCAGGCGACCTATCTGGCCTGGGTCGATTTCTCGGGCACCGGGATGGATCACGCCGAATTTGTCCGCCGCCTGCGCGAGGATGCAAAGATCGCGACCTCATCGGGCCCCGGTTTCGGCAAGGGCGGCGAGACGTTTGAGCGGTTCAATCTGGCGACCCAGAAATCACGGATCGAAGACGCCTGCGCCCGGCTGAAACGGGCGTTTGGCGACTTGCAGTAACAGGTGCGCCGGGCCTTTTTGATCGAGAAATCTGCCCGGCACCTGGCCGCTACTCTGAAGGGCGCGGTGGTGATGCAGCCCGATATCGCGCTGGGGTTTGCAGCGGATGGCAATAAGGTACGGGGAGGCGACGGCAATACGCCCGAGGGTGCGTTCGCCGTCAATCGCGACAATCCGCAAAGCGCTTTTCACCTGTCCATTGGGATTGATTATCCGCAACCGAAGGGCATCGCCCTTGCGCGGCAGCAGGGGTTGATCCCCGTGGCGATATTTTCATCCACTGGCAACCCATCGGCGTTGTCGGGCCGACCTTACCCGGCGATTGGACAGCAGGCTGCATTGCAATTTCCAATATCGAGATAGCGCAGCTTTGGAGCCTGACGGAAAACGGTAGGACGGTGGAAATCCGCCCCTAGTCCTCATGCCCCAGAAGTGCGATCGGCGCATCGGGGGATCGGTAGAAATCCAGCGGAGCGCTGTCGGCGGCAACGGTGTTGCGCTTGAATTCATAGCGCATTTCGCCCGCTTCCTCTTCATCGGCGATGATCAAACATTGGTACAGGTGGGTCGCGCCGTCATAGATATCGACCAGCCCGCGCAGGCGCGGGGTCGTCGCGGCCTCAACCGAGAAACCGTCTTTCCACAATTTGAGGATCTTGAAGTAATTGTCGCCCATCTCCACCCGCAAACGGCTGGTTTTCTTCAATGTGGCGATTCGCGCGGCGTCCAACTCGGCGCGCATTTCCTTTGAAACATACGTACTCATACAAAAATTCCCCTTCGGTGCCCTTTATTGTGAGGGCATGGATGTAAAAATCCAGTGAACCGGGTCACATGGCGCGGCTTGCCAATGATCTGTTGCACGAAAATCCCAGCGCCGGATGTGCACGGGCGCAGACCGGTTGCGCGCTTGGTGACGTAGGAAGGTTCGGCGCGGCATCATATGTTTAGGGGAACTGCAAACGGAGGAGCCGATATGGGCCTGTTGATCGACGGCACGTGGCATGACACCTGGTATGACACCAAATCAACCGGCGGAGCTTTCAAACGCTCGGCCGCGCAGTTTCGCAACTGGCTGACCGCTGATGGCAGCCCCGGCCCGTCGGGCAGAGGCGGGTTCGCCGCAGAAAGCGGGCGCTATCACCTGTATGTCAGTTTGGCCTGCCCCTGGGCGCACCGCACGCTGATCTTTCGGGAACTGAAGGGTCTTCGTGATCATGTCTCCGTGTCGGTGGTCAACCCGGACATGCTGGATCAGGGGTGGACATTCGAACCGGACGCGCAAGGTGCCACGGGCGACACGCTTTATGGTCTGACCCATGCGAATCAAATCTACACCAAAGCCGATCCTGCCTATTCGGGCCGAGTGACCGTGCCGATCCTTTGGGACAAGGCGCAGGAGACGATCGTGTCGAACGAAAGCTCGGAAATCATCCGGATGTTTAACAGCGCCTTCAACGGGATCACCGGCAATACCGATGATTATTGGCCCGAGGCGATGAGGGATGAGATCGAAGCGGTCAACGCCCGCATCTATTCCGACGTCAACAACGGTGTCTACAAATCAGGCTTTGCCACCACACAGGAAGCTTATGACGCGGCCGTGCATCCGTTGTTCGACACGCTGGACTGGCTGGAGGAGAGGCTGACCCGGAGCCGCTATCTGATGGGCGACCGCGTTACCGAGGCCGACTGGCGTCTGTTCACCACTCTGATCAGGTTCGACCCGGTCTATCATCTGCATTTCAAGTGCAACAAACGCCGTCTAATCGATTACCCGAACCTCTGGGCCTATACGCGCGAACTTTATCAGTGGCCGGGCGTCGCGCAGACTGTGAACATGAACCACATTGTGCGTCACTATCACTACAGCCACGACAGCATAAACCCGCATCGCATCATTCCCGTGAACCCGGTGCTGGATTATTCAGAACCGCACCGGCGCGATCAGCGACCCGCTGCGTAATGCTCGATCATCGCCGCCAGATCCTCTGGCGGCGTTTCGCTTTGCACATAAGCGCAGGCATTGGGACTGTGGGCAAAGATCGAACCGTCCGAGAAGAACGTGGTGTTGGTGACAAAGATCACCCGCGCCTCGGGGCGGCGATAGCTGGCGAAATCCGCAACCGCCAGCGCGCTGCCGGTTTCCAGAACCAGGTCAAGCACGATGACATCAAAGGCCGTTCCGTAAAGCGCAAGGATCGCAGCCTCCTGCCCGGCGACGAGCGTAACGATCGCGCCTTGTCTTTCCAGATGCCTTTTCCAGACCCGACCAAGGTCGGGGTTACTCTCAACAATCAGAACATTCATTTGCAACAACCTCGGCACTTGATAAGGTGAACGGTGCCGACCCCCGTAATTCGTGATCACGCGATTTCCTTAACAAAGTGTTAATGACGGCCCTGAGGGGCTCTGATCACGCGGATTTGCTTGTCAAAAAGGCAAAAATCCGCTTGAAGCGGGCTGAATCGGGCGTTTTGGGGCAGAATTCACATGATCGGCGGCGATAACAACCTGAACCCGCGCAGCAACCGGGATCACGGCGGCGGGCTGGACGGGGCCATCCGGTGCTATGGCGGCATGCGCAGCGGCTGGATTGATCTGTCGACCGGGATCAACCCTCATCCCTACGATGTGTCCGGGCTGGTGCCATCGGACTGGACGGAACTGCCCGATCACGGCGCGTTCGAGCTTCTCACTCAGGCTGCGCGACAGTTCTGGTCGGTTCCCGATGAGGCCGCGATTCTGCCCGCGCCCGGCGCGTCGGCCCTGATCGCCCGCATTCCCGCGCTTGCAGCGACGGGGCGGGTCCGGATCACGATGCCCACCTATAATGAACACGCGGCGGCGTTTGCCGCACAGGGCTGGACGGTCACCGGGGACGGCGCGGCCGAGGCCCGGGTGATCGTGCACCCCAACAACCCGGATGGCCGGATCTGGGCCGAGCGCGACGCCAATTCCCCGCTGACTGTGATTGACGAGAGCTTTTGCGACGTCACACCCGGCGCCTCTCTGATCCGTCTGTCGAACCGTCCCGGCACAATCGTTCTGAAAAGCTTTGGCAAGTTCTGGGGGCTGGCGGGGTTGCGGCTGGGCTTTGCCGTCGGTCCGAAGGACATGATCGCCCAACTGAACGATCTGACCGGGCCATGGGCGGTATCGGGTCCGGCCCTGCGTATCGGAACCCGGGCGCTGCAGGACACCGGTTGGGCCGAGGCCACCCATGCAAGGTTGAGTGACGAAGCCGCACAGCTGGACAGGCTGGTCACGCACAAGGGCGCAAGGCTGGTCGGTGGAACGACCCTGTTCCGCCTCTACGAGGTGGACAATGCCGCCGCCTGGCAGGACCGTCTGGCCAAGGCCCATATCTGGAGCCGCATCTTTCCCTATTCCGAAACCTACCTGCGTCTTGGTCTGCCGCCCGCCAACGGCTGGGACAGGCTTGAGGCCGCGCTGTGACTGGCGCGTTCGTGCTGATCTGCGCCATGTCCCTGGACGCTGCGCTGGGTGAACCGGACTGGCTGTGGTCGCGGTTGCGTCACCCTGCGGTTGTGATCGGCAATGCAATCGGCTGGCTGAACAAGCGCCTGAACCATGGGGCCATGCGACGGCTCAAGGGTGTCGGGGTTGTCGCCCTGCTGGTTGTTGCGTCGGTCCTAATTGGCTGGGCGCTTTCGTTTCTGGGATGGATGGCCGAGGTCGTGATCTGCGCCATCCTGCTGGCGCAGAAATCGCTGGTGTCGCATGTGAAGGATGTGGCGAACGGGTTGCGAGTATCCCTGCCCGAAGGGCGCGCGAAGGTCGCGATGATCGTGTCACGTGATACACGCGACATGAGCGAGGCGCAGGTCGCACGCTCGGCCATCGAAAGTGCCGCCGAGAACCTGAGCGACGGGGTGATCGCGCCGGCCTTCTGGTTTCTGGTCGCGGGGCTTCCGGGCCTGCTGATCTACAAGGCCGTGAACACCGCCGACAGCATGATCGGCTATCGCAACGACAAATATCGGGAATTCGGCTGGGCCGCGGCCCGGTTCGACGATCTGCTGAACCTGATCCCGGCCCGGCTGACCGGTCTGATGATCGTGGCGTTGTCGGGACAATGGAACCGCTGGCCTGAAATTACAGGGGATGCACACAGACACATCTCGCCCAATGCAGGCTGGCCCGAAGCCGCTATGGCGCGGGCGCTGAACGTGGCACTGGCCGGACCGCGCAGCTACGACGGGCAGGTGCGCGATCTGGCCTGGGTCAACGGCGAAGCCCCGCGCGAGATCGGCGCGACAGAGGTTTTCCGCGCATGTGACATGCTTTGGCGGGTTTGGGGGCTTGCGCTGGGCCTCGTGTCAGTGTGGGTTGGGCTTAACTTTATTTTCTGACGGACACACTCATGCGTTTTCTTTCCGGCCTGATCGCCGCCACCCTGTTTGCCGCCCCTGCCTTTGCCCAATGCGGCGGCGGGTTCAATTCCTTTGTAAAGGGCCTGAAAGACGAAGCCATTGAACAGGGATTCGACACATCCACCGTGGACGGCTTTTTTAATGGTGTTCAGCAGGATGGAGCTGTGCTGAAAGCCGACCGGGCTCAGGGCGTGTTCCAGAAACCCTTCATCGAGTTTTCCCGCCGCCTGATCTCGCAGAACCGGATCGACCGGGGCAAGGCCATGTCAGGCAAATACGATGCTGTGTTCGACCGGATCGAACGGGAATACGGCGTCTCACGCGGGGTATTGTTGGCGTTCTGGGCGTTCGAGACCGATTACGGCGCGTTTCAGGGCGATTTCAACACCCGCAACGCGCTGGTGACGCTGGCCCATGACTGCCGCCGCCCCGAACTGTTCCGGCCGCAAATCTTCGCGGCAATCGAGCTGTACCAACAAGGCAATTTCGACCCGGCCCGCACCACCGGGGCATGGGCGGGCGAGATCGGAATGGTGCAGATGCTGCCGCGTGACATTCTGGAAAACGGTGTCGATGGGGACGGCGACGGCAAGGTCTCATTGAAGACATCCGCGCCCGATGCGCTGATGTCGGGGGCAAAGATGCTGTCGCATCTGGGCTGGCAACCGGGTCAGCCGTGGCTGCAGGAAGTCACGGTACCTGCGCAGATGGATTGGTCGCTGACCGGCCCCGGCAAACCGCGGCCCATGTCAGAATGGCAGGCGATGGGCGTTCAGGCGCGCGATGGGGCGTTGGCGGATTTGCCCGCCTCGCTGATCCTGCCGCAGGGTCACAACGGCCCGGCCTTTCTGGCCTTTCCGAATTTCGACGTTTATTTCGAATGGAACCAGAGCTTTGTCTATGTTCTGACCGCCGCCTATTTCGGCACCCGCCTGGAAGGCGCGCAGATCTACAATGCGGGCAATCCGGCGCAGGGGCTGTCCGGTGCGCAAATGAAGCAGTTGCAGGGCAAGCTGCAGGCGCGCGGGCATGACGTGGGCAAGATCGATGGCATTCTGGGCGCTGGAACACGCGCTGCGGTGCAGGCCGAACAGGTTCGGTTGGGGCTGCCTGCGGATGCGTGGCCAACGGCGGAATTGCTGGGGCGGTTGTGATCAAATCTCTGCTTTGAACCCAGACCGGAACATATCACAGAAGGATGTTCCGAAGCTTCAAGTGTTCTGGCAACGCCGATTCTGACGAATCCCGGGCGATATGCTATCGTTCTTTCATCAAACACGTTGCAAAGGAGCGGTTCACGATGATCCCTTTGGCACGCATTGCCCTATTGGCGCTGCTGCCGACCTGCCCGGCAACAGCAGAAGAACCAGAATGCTCGACTGCCCTTGCTTTTGCACTCGATGTTTCGGTCAGCGTGGACGATGCCGAATACAAAATGCAGCGTGAAGGCCTGGCTGCCGCACTGTCCGACCCATCAGTACGAAGCGTGATCCTGTCCAGACCTGATGCGGTTGCGCTGATGGCCTACGAATGGAGTGGTTACTACCAGCAAACGATCATCTCTCCCTGGAAATTTATTCACAACGAACAGGATTTATCCGGGTTCATTGAGCGCTTGTTCGTCCATCAGCGCGGAGCGGCCGAATATCCAACCGCAATAGGGGCTGCGCTTAGTTTCGGAGCGACTAAACTTAGCGAGGTGTCTTGGTGTGACAGGCTTGTTCTCGATGTTTCCGGTGATGGCATCCACAACCACCGCTACCCGCCAGAAAGCGCTTACAGACACTTTCCTTTCGAGCGCGTGACTGTCAACGGGCTAGTGATCGAAGGTGCCGAGACAGAGGTTCAAGCCTACTATGCGAACCATGTAATTTCTGGGCCCGGCGCATTTGTAGAAATCGCGAACGGCTATGCGGACTACGCGCGGGCCATGAAGAGAAAGCTGCTACGGGAACTCCAAGATCAGCTGCTTGCAACGCGATAGTAAATAAAGCGCAAGGCAGCTTAGCCCCGCTTGCAGCCAGTGGATGAAATGATCGACGGTGCACGCCTCGCTCTCACTCCGGCCGCACCGGATAGCGGTTCCCTTTCTGATCAATCAGGATCAGCCGTTCACCACTGCGGACATACAGGTCACAGCGGCTGAAGCCGTTGCGATAGGCGATGCAAACGCTGCCGTCCTCCGCGATGGAATAGGTGCCATACGCGGATTCGCCGCTGGCGTAGGTGTAGGAATAGGCCCCACCCACCGAGTATTTCGATTTTCCGTCGTCGTAGAATGTCAGCGTGCGGCCCGCCAATGCGTCCAATTCCTGCGCGCTCAGGGGGACGTCTCCGGGTTTGGTGGTCCATTCTGCAGCCGCAAGCGGGCTGGCGGTCAGCAGGGCAATGATCAGAAAACGGGTCATGCCCCACCCTACCCTGCGCGGCTCTGAATTGGGCATGACATTGCAGTGATGGATCAGGCGACCATCTGCTCGGCTTTTTTGAGGTCGACCGACACCAGTTGACTGACCCCCTGTTCCTGCATGGTGACGCCAAACAACCGGTCCATCCGCGCCATGGTCACGGCGTGGTGGGTGATGATCAGGAAGCGCGTGTCGGTCTGGCGGCACATCTCGTCCAGCAGGTCGCAGAAACGCGTGACGTTGGCGTCATCCAGCGGCGCGTCGACTTCGTCCAGCACACAGATCGGTGCGGGGTTGGCGAGGAAGACGCCGAAGATCAGCGCCGTCGCCGTCAGCGTTTGTTCACCGCCCGACAGCAAGCTGAGGGTCGAGAGTTTCTTGCCCGGCGGCTGGCACATGATCTCAAGCCCCGCGTCAAGCGGATCGTCGCTTTCGACCATGACCAGATTGGCCTCACCGCCGCCAAACAGGTGCTTGAACAGCATGGCGAAGTTCGCGTTCACCTGTTCGAATGCGGTCAGCAGCCGTTCGCGTCCTTCGCGGTTGAGGCTGGCGATCCCGCTGCGCAGGGCCTTGATCGCCTCTTCCAGATCGGCCTTTTCGCTGTTCAGGGTGTCGAACTCCTCCTGAACCTCTTTGCTGTCCTCTTCGGCACGCAGGTTCACCGCGCCCATGGCGTCGCGCTGACGCTTGTGGCGGTTCACTTCGGCCTCCAGCGCATCTGCGGCGGGCATCTGGTCGGGGTTCGCGTCCAACTGGTTCAGCAGCTGGTTCGGGGTCAGTTGCTGATCCTCGGCAATGCGTTCGGCTGCGGCAACGACGCTTTCTTTCGCCGCATCACAGCGCGCTTCAGCGGCGGCGCGGGATTCGCGGGCTTCCGAGGCATGGCGTTCCGCCTCGCGCTCGGCCAGGACCACCTCGCGCTGCTGGATCTCGGCCTCAGCCAGTTTGTCGGCGGCCTCGGTCCGGCGGGCCTCGGCCGCCTCAATCAGTTCGTTTAACTCCTCGCGGGCCTCGGCAATCTCGCCTGGGGCGGCCATAGCATCGGACAGTTCCTCTTCCGAGCTTTCCTTGCGTTCAGCCAGTTCCGAGATGCGCTTTTCCGCCGTCTCCAGACGGTGCTTCCAGCCGCTGAGGTCTTTCGTCACTTCTTGCGAGCGTCGGGTCCGCGCCTCGCCCTCTCGGCGCAATTCGTCATGGGTCGAGCGGTGGGTCAGCATGGTGATCCGCGCCGCCTCGACCGTCTGCTTGATGTCCTCGACCTGCGCTCGGGCACTGTCGAGGTCGCCCAGACCACTCAATGCGCCTTCGGCCTCGCGCAACTGGACCCGGGCGGACATGGCGTCCTCTGTATGGCGATCCACTGCAAGGGACAGGGTTTCCAGCTTGCCCTGCGCCAGGTTGCGGTCGGCCTCCGCCCGGCTCAGCAGGCGGGCGGTTTCGGCCATGCGCTGATCGGCGGCACGGCGGGCTTCGCGCGCGCGGCGATCGGCTTCGGTCACATCCGCCAGTTTCCGAGACAGCGCCTCGTGCGCGGCGCGGGCACCATCGGCCTGCGCTTCGGTACGGGTCAGTTCCTGCTTAAGCGCTTCCAGCTTGTTGAGCTGTTCAAGCCGCAGGGCCGCCGCGCTTGGCGCATCCTCGGCCCAGGCCCTGAAACCGTCCCAGCGCCACAAATCGCCGGACCGCGACACCAACCGCTGGCCGGGCTTCAGAGAAGCTTGCAGTCGCGCGCCCAGATCGGCATCCACCAACCCGATTTGCGCAATCCGGCGGCTGAGGCGATCCGGCCCCGAGACATGCAGCGCCAGCGGTTCCGCACCGTCGGGCAAGGGCTGATCATTGTCATATCCCGCAACCTGAACCCAGCCGGAAGGACCGTCGCCTTCGACCAGGGGCGCGCGCAGATCGTCGGCCAACGCAGCCCCCAGCGCCTTTTCATAGCCCGGCGCCACACGCAGCAGATCAAGCACCTGCCCGCCTTCGGCCGTATCCCGTTCGACCAGTTTGGCCAGCGCCATGGTTTCCGCGCGAATGGCCCCCAACTCCCCTTCGGCTTCGGACCTTTGCGCGCGGGCTTCCGCCTCGCGGGCCTGCGTGTCGTTGCGCAGTTCGTCAGCGGAGGCCAGAGCTTCCTCGGCGGCTTCGGCGGCTTCGCGGGCTTCTTCCTCACCGTCCTGCGCGGCCTCAAAGGCTTCGCTGGCACGGGTCAGGGCAGCTTTGGCCTCATCCACGGCGGCGCGCGCCTTGTCTTCTTCGGCCTCAGAGCGGGACAGGGTCTTGCGGCTGTCCTCGACCAGCCGCTGCGCCGACTGGTGGCGCGCGACGAGGCGGGCCATGTCCTCGGTTTCCTGCGACAGGTGATCCTCGCGGTCCTGCAGCACGGATGCGGCTTCGCGCGCGATTTCGGCCGCCTCGGAGACTTTGTCGTCATGACCTTCGGCCGCTTTGGCCAGCTCACGGGCTTCCCATTCCAGACGCTCGATCATCTCGCCTGCGTCGCGGTTCAGCCCGGCTTCGCGTTCGATATCGTTGCCAAGTTGCTTGATGCGGTTGGTCAGGGTTTCGATGGTTTGGCGTGCGCGGGATTCCTGATCGGAAAGCTGGTCGCGCTGAACCTGCTGGCGCTGCAGGACGGCGGCGGCGATGGCTTCTTCCTCGCGCAGCGGTGGCAGGGTTTCTTCGATCTCGGCGCGTTTGGCGGCAGCCGCGCGGGCTTCGGCCTCGGCGCGCGAGGCTTCGGTGATGCGGTCGCGCAGTTTTTCCTCGGCCTGCTGGCGGGCCATGTCGGCCTCTTTCCAACGACGATACAGCAACATCCCTTCAGCCTGCCGCAGTTGTTCGCCGATCTCGCGATAGCGGGCGGCCTGGCGGGCCTGACGGGCGAGTTGCGCCAGTTGGGTGCCCAATTGTTCCAGCACATCATCGACCCGGGTCAGGTTGGCTTCGGTTCCTTTCAATTTCAGCTCGGCCTCGTGCCGGCGCTGATACAGGCCCGAGATACCCGCCGCCTCTTCAAGAATGCGGCGGCGCGCGCGGGGTTTGGCGTTGATCAGTTCGGCAATGCGGTTCTGGCCGACCAGCGCCGGTGAATGTGCACCGGTCGAGGCATCGGCGAACAACATCTGCACGTCACGGGCGCGCACGTCCTTGCCGTTGGTCTTGTAGGCGCTGCCCACATCGCGGGTGATGCGGCGGACGATCTCAAGCTGGTCGCTCTCGTTGAACCCGGATGGCGCCAGACGTTCCGAGTTGTCCATGGTCAGGACCACTTCGGCGAAATTGCGGGCGGGGCGCGTGGCAGCGCCGGCAAAAATCACATCCTCCATAGCGCCGCCGCGCATGGATTTCGGGCGGTTTTCCCCCATGACCCAGCGCAGTGCCTCGAGCAGATTGGACTTCCCGCATCCATTCGGACCCACCACACCCGTCAACCCGTCCGCGATGATCAGATCGGTCGGATCAACAAAGCTTTTGAAGCCGGTCAGTTTGAGTTTGCTAAAGCGCAATGGCCGCTGGGTCCCGTGATTCCTATGAGTAGGAAGTCTGCGCAACCGAAGGGGGAGGTGTCAACGGAGATACGCAGTATATGGACCAATGATCCGAGTTATCCACAATATCTTGCCAAATCTCGCAACAATCCGCGCGTTTCAATAAGGGGTGCATTCATACACCGCATAGTCGAATCCCCCATAGCTGATACATTCATAGTTCGGACGCGAGATCGCCGTCAGCAATAGCCGCTCGCCCATTTCCCGGTCGCAGCCCAGAACGCCGACCGTCACTGCGGCATCGCCCAGCACGTCCAGGATCGGGCAGCCCGATACTTGCGCCATGGCCAGCGCCGCGCGATCGCGGATCGGTCCCAGACGCGGGGCATATTGCGTGTTCACCCGCACCGCCTCGGCCAGTTCGTTGCGCACACGCACATCGAACACGCTGCCGTTGACGGCAACGCGGGTGGCAGGGAGGTTGCGAAAATAGGGCGTGCCAGCCGAACAGGCCGCCAGCAGCAACAGGGCAAGCAAACGGATCATGCCGCAGTCTTGCGGCAATCTGGTTAACGCTTCCTTTCCGGATCAGGCGCGCAGGGCCTCGCCCAACCGGCGTACGCCTTCACTGATGGTCTCTTCGTCCGAGTTTGAGAAGCTGAGGCGGATGGTGTTTGTGCCAGAGCCGTCGGGGAAAAACGCGTGCCCCGGAACAAAGGCAACCTTCACCGTCTGCAATGCCCGCGCCAGCAGGTCGGCGCCGTTGATCTCTTTCGGCAGGGTCAGCCAGATGAACATGCCGCCTTCGGGGCGGGTCCATGTGACACCCTCAGGCATGTGCTCCTTCAGCGCCGCCAGCATCGCATCGCGACGCGCGCCATAGACGCGGCGCAGCAAGGGTATATGCGTGTCGAAACAGGCTTGTGCCACCTGGTGCACCGCCATCTGGTTGATCGTGGCCGAATGCAGATCTGCGGCCTGTTTCATCAGCACCAGCCGTGAAATCACCGGTTTGGCCGCCACCACCCAACCCATGCGCAGGCCCGGCGACAGGGTTTTCGAGAAGCTTCCGCAATAGATGGTGCGGCACGCTTCGATCGACCTTTTGCGGGCCAGTTCCAGCGCCAGAACGGGCGGGATCGGATCGCCGTCATAGCGCAGGGCCTGATAGGCGCCGTCCTCGATTATCGCGCAGTCCAGATCCTCGGCCAGATCCAGCAGGGTTTCGCGCCCACGCAGGTCGACCGTTTCGCCGGTGGGGTTGGCAAAATCCGGGGACAGGTAGGCAAACTTGACCGCGCCCTGACCTGCTGCCGCTGCATATTCGTCGGCCCCGCGGTTGCCATTGATGCTGAGCTGGTCAAAACGCGGCTCGTAGGCATTGAACGCCGCCAGCGCGCCCAGATAGGTGGGCCACCCGACCAGGGCCGTGTCCCCGGGCGACAGGAACAGCTTACCCAGATAATCCAGCGCCTGCTGCGACCCCGAGGTGATCAGGATGTTGTCGATGCCGCATTCGACCCCGATCGCACGCATATGATCCGCCAGCCACTGGCGCAGCGGCACGTAGCCTTCGCTGACCGAATACTGCAGAGCCTGCGCCCTTTGTTCGGGGGACAACGCCGCCTGAAAGGCTTGTGCAAAGGCGTCCGCCGGGAACACCGCCGGGTCCGGTATGCCGCCGGCAAAGGAAATGATGTCCGGCTGATCCAGCAGTTTCAGCAATTCGCGGATCTCGGATGCCTTCATCCGGGATGCGCGGGTGGCATAAAGCTTGTCCATGACAATCAACCTCCTCAGCCCTGTCACGGCGGCACGCTATTCACGTTTGCATTAAAGTCAACATTGCTGACCTTTTATTTCAATCATCGTGATGGCGCATTCTTGCACATGGGCCGAATACGTGGTCATGTTAGTTGACCAATTTCACGTGATGACCGATGCCCTTTCACAAAGTTCAAAGCGAAAAGCTATCTCTGGCCGTGGTCCGGCAGATCGAATTGCTGATATTGCGCGGGATCCTGCGCCCCGGAGAGCGCCTGCCGGCCGAAAGGGAACTGGCCGACCGGATGGGTGTCTCGCGCCCGTCTTTGCGTGACGCGATATCGGAATTGCAGGATCAGGGGTTGCTGACGGCCAAAGCGGGATCTGGCATTTATGTTGCCGATGTTCTGGGCTCGGCCTTCTCGCCGGGTCTGATCCGCCTGTTCGGCAGCCATGACGAGGCCGTGTTCGACTATCTGTCGTTTCGGCGGGATATGGAGGGGCTGGCGGCCGAACGCGCGGCCCGGTTGGGATCAGAAAGCGATCTGAAGGTGGTGCAGGCGATCATCGACAAGATGGAAGCCGCCCATGCCCGCAACGCCGCCGAGGAAGAGGCAATCCTGGACGCGCAGTTCCACATGGCGATCATCGAGGCCAGCCACAACGTGGTCATGCTGCACATGATGCGGTCGATGTACGATCTGCTGCGTCAGGGCGTCTTCTACAACCGACAGGTGATGTTTCAGCAACGCACCAACCGAGAGGCCATTCTGGAACAGCACCGCGCCATCAATACCGCCCTGCAGGACCGCGATCCGCAGGGGGCGCGGCAGGCGGTCGAGCAGCATCTGAGCTTTGTTGAACAGTGTCTGGCAGATCAGCAGAAAGCGCTGCGGAACGAGGCGATCGCCCAACAGCGACTGGAGCATGAAACCGGCAAGCCCTGACGGCTTAACTCGGGACTGTACGGAAACAAAAAACCCGAAGGCCAGCGGCTTTCGGGTTTTCCTTGATCACAATGTGATACGGTTAGTGAAGCTTTTCACCAACGTCGGCAATGGATGCGTCGATCAGCTTGTTGGCCTGCGTCGCAGTCATCTGCTTGGCCAGAACGGCGTTCGCGGCGGATACCGCAATCGTAATGGCCTGATCACGGACTTCCTTCACGGCCGAAGCTTCGGCCGATGCGATCTGATCCTGTGCAGCTGCCAGACGGCGTGCAATGGACTTCTCCAGATCGACCTTGGCCTGTTCCGCCGCCAGTGCCGCATCGTCTTTCGCCGCCGCCACAATCGCGTCTGCCTGAGTCTGCACCTCGCGCTGCTTGCGCTCGTACGAGGCCAGCAGGCTGCGGGCTTCTTCGTGCAGGGCGCGGGCTTCGTCGAGTTCCGACTTGATGCCTTCGGCCCGTTTGTCCAGGGCACCGCCGATCAGGCCGGGAACCTTGAAGTAGAACAGGACCGCAATGAAGACGATAAAGCCCAGAAGGACGACAAAGTCGGTATTGCCAAGCGAGAAGAACGGGCCGCTCGCGGCCAGAGCCGGGCTGGCGGCACCGAGGGTCAGGATAAGAGCAAGAGTGTTGCGCATGTCACTTATCCTTTCATCTGCGTGTCAACGGCACCGTCGATGGCTTTGGCATCCGCCTCGCCGCCCAGTGCGGTAACCAGTTCAGCTGCCGTATCCTTGGCAACCACTTGAATGCTTTCCAGCGCACCGGCACGGATATCGGCAATTGCCTTTTCCGATTCAGCCGCCTTTGCAGCGATTTCCGCGTCCGCCTTGGCAATCGCGTCATCCAGATCGGCCTGGATTTCGGCGCGTGCTTCGGCAGCGATACGCTGCGCTTCGGCACGGGCATCGGCCAGCGCCTTGTTATAGGCCTCTTCAGCCTCGACCGCTTTGGCCTTCAGATCTTCGGCCGCAGCCAGGTCATTTGTAATGGTCCCCTGGCGTTCAGCCAGGATTGCCGCGATGCGCGGCAAGGCCACGCGGGACAGGACCAGAAAGATGACGACCAGCGTAATGACCAGCCAGAAAATCTGGTTGGGGAACCAATCGAAGCAGAGCTGCGGCATCCCGATGGCTGAGCCATAGGAGTCGACGCACGAGCCAACTACTTCTTCGCTAATGGGTTCAGTCGCCATGATGTCCTCCGTCGGAACGTTGTCTTTACAACAGGTGGGCCGCTATGGCTTGGACCCACCTGCGCGTAAGGATCAGGTTCCGCAGATTAGACGGCGAACATCAGCAGCAGCGAGACCAGGAATGCGAAGATCCCCAGGGCTTCTGCGAATGCGATACCGATGAACAGGGTTGCGGTCTGCGATGCAGCCGCCGAAGGGTTGCGCAGGGCGCCGGCCAGGAAGTTGCCTGCAACGTTGCCCACCCCGATTGCGGCTGCGCCGGAACCGATTGCTGCCAGGCCTGCGCCGATGTGTGCGAGATCGCCTTCCATGATGTATCTCCTTACGAATTGGAAGTTTCGATGTTGGGGTATCGGACCTTAGTGCGAAGGATGCAGCGCATCTTTCAGATAAACACAGGTCAGAATGGTGAATACGTAGGCCTGGATGAAGGCCACCAGGACCTCGAGGCCGTACATTGCGGTGATCGCCAGAACGGACACGGGCGAGATTACGGCAACCGCGGCAAAGCCCGCGAACACCTTGATAACCGCGTGGCCTGCCATGACGTTACCGGCAAGACGAATGGAGTGGCTGACGGGGCGCACGAAGTACGAAATCAGCTCGATGATCGCCAGAATGGGGCGCAGTGCCAGTGGCGCGCTCGAGACCCAGAACAGGCCCAGGAACCCGGCACCGTTCTTGACGAAACCCAGAATGGTCACGGTCAGGAACACGGCCAGCGCCAGCGGGATGGTGACCGCGAAGTGTGACGTGGTTGTAAACGAGGTTGGGATCAGGCCCAGGAAGTTCGCGGAGACGATGAACATGAACAGGGTCATGACATAGGGGAAGAACTTGACGCCTTCCTTGCCGCAGATGTCTTCCAGCATCTTGTAGATGAAGCCGTAGGTCAGCTCGGCGATCGACTGCATCCGGCTGGGCACAATCGCGCGTTTGGATGTGGGCAAAACCAGCAGAGCCGCAACAGCCAGCACCGCGAAGAACAGCCACAGCGTCACGTTGGTGACTGTGAACATGCCCACCGCACCGTCGCCGAACAACGGCTTGACGATGAACTGGTCCATCGGGTGGAATACCAGGCTGCTGCCTTCTGCTGCGGTGGTCTCAGTCGCCACGTTCAGTCCCTCTCGTCCTTCTCGGCAGCCGTCGCCGCCGCTTGTTTCTCTTGAGCCTCTTTCGCGCTGCGGAGCATAACCTTCACGCCCGCGACAAGGCCCAGCAATGTGAACAGCACCAGAAAGATCGGGATCGTCCCGAGCAGGCTGTCCAGCCCGTATCCGATGCCAAATCCGATCCCCAGACCGGATACCATTTCGATGACCATCCTCCAGGCAAGCTCGCCCCCGGAAATGTCAGCATCTGCGCGGGCCTTTGGCTGTTTGGCCTTTTTCGCCGCATCGATCTTGGCCTCCAGCTGCGCCATACGCTGCTTTTGGTCGTCATCGGTCACGGGCGTTTTCCTCGCACAGTCTTGGGCATGGTGCTAAGGCGCACGGGGCGCAGAGTCAACGATCTTGAAGGGTCAGCATTTTGCCACTCAAGTTACTGTTATTATTAATAATATTTTCAAATTAGAATCCCGCATGATCGTCGCGAATTGCCCAATCCCCGGCAAAATGCCGGATTCCGCATATTCAACCTGTTGGTTGATCTTTGTCCTGCACCCTGAGCCGCCAGCGCCGAACAATACGCCCGTCGATCAGCAACAGGCCCAGCAGGATCGCCGCCATGCCCATCAGATGTTCGGGCAGCAGCACCTCTCCCAGCACCCAAGTTCCCAGCACCAGCGCCGAGACCGGTGCAACCAGCGTCACGGTCGACATGTTGGTGGGTCCGACCTTGGGCAACAGCCAGTAGAAGGCAATAAAGGCGGCCGAGGTCAGAACAAATCCGATCATCATCAGCGACAGCCATGTCTCGGTCCGCGTCACATGTGGCAGCCCTTCCTGCCACAGCGCAAGCGGTGTGATGGCCAGCGTCGCACCTGTCAGGGCCAGCGCAACCAGCACCACGGGTTGCATGTCGCGGAAAGCCCGCGCGAGATTGAAGGAGAACGCATAACAGATCGGGGCGCAAACGGTCAGCAGGATGGCCCAGAACTCGGACGTCGCCCCGGCGCGCAGTACAGGCAATGACAGCAGCACAATGCCAGAAAAGCCGCAGACGACCCCGAGAGATTTCAGCCATGTCGCGCGCTCACCACCCGGCCAGTAATGCGAGACGATGACAGCAAAGGCAGGTGTCGTTGCGTTGACGATCCCGGCAACGCCTGAAGCGATATGCTGTTGTGCCAGTGCGTAAAACGCGAATGGTCCGGCATAGCTGAGCGCACCAAAGCCCAACAGCCCAAGCGCCCTCCTTGTGGTCAGATGAACCGGCAGGCGGGCGCCCGCGACGTAAACCCAGCACCCCAGCGCACCGAAGGCGACCCGGCCCATCGACACCGAAAGCGGCCCCAGTTCCCGCAGCAAAATGGCGTTGAAGATGAAGGACATGCCCCAGCCGATGCCAAGGATGCTGATCACCAGCCAGTATCTGAGTGCCATTGCATTCCCCCGTCCGGTCGCCGGGGCACAGTGACGGTTTGGCGGAAATTGTCAAACCGGATGCGGCGTATTAGGAAAGACAAATGTCCGACCAACTCGACACCGTATTTGCTGCCCTCGCCGACCCGACCAGGCGCGCCATTCTGGCGATGCTGCTGGAGGATGATATGGCGGTCACAGACGTGGCTGAGCCGTTCGAGATGTCGCTGGCCGCGATCTCGAAGCATCTGGTCATCCTGACCAGGGCCGGGCTGATCTCGCAGGAAAAACGGGGCCGCGTGAAATGGTGCAAGCTGGAACCCGATGCGCTGCGGGCGGCATCCGTCTGGATGCAGGGCTTCGGGCAGTTCGAACCGGTCAACCTGGATGCGTTCGAACGATTTCTGGAGATTGAACTGCCCACGCCCGAGGACTAAACCAGCTTACCGGACGACAAACACCGACACGCTGGCATGTTTTGCCAGATAGCCGGCGTGGCTTGAAAAGATATAGTCCATGATCCGGGGGGCATGGGTGCCCACCACAATCAGGTCTGCGCCGATCTCGTCGGCTGCACGGGTCAGATCACCGTCCAGTTCAGCGCCGACATCAACGGAATGAATATTGCGGAACGCCACTTCGGCACCGCTTTTCTCGGCCAGTTCACTGGCGAAATCCTGTAGGTCCTGATTGATGGCCGCCTCGGACTGACCGGGTTCGCCCGGTTGGGTTCCGGTCACGCTGACGATGGTGATCCTGGCCCCTTGCCACTGGGCGACCTGCGCGGCGACGTCAGCCGCCTTGCGGACCTCGGGCGGCAGATGCAGATCGACGGGGAACATGATGTGGTTGTACATGATGACTTCCTCCTTGCCCAAAAGCATGGAGAAATTCGAATATATGTACCTTGATCTGCCTCAAGGGCCGGTTTTGCCCGGATTTGCGTCCGTGTCCGTCGCAGGCACTGCGCCTGCGGGTTCTTCCGGCCTCAGCAACATCAGAAGCGCGACACATGTCATAACCACGCCCACAAGGATCAGTGCAACTGGGGTGCCGTTGCCCAGCGCGATCTCCCACAGGATGACCCAGCTGGGTGTCAGATAAGTATAGGCCATCACCTTGGCCGAGGGCAGATGCAGCGAGGCAAACTGCACCAGCACAAAACTGGCGGCAGTGGCAAAAAGCGAGACATAGAGCAACCCGATCCACACAATGGCAGGCAGGTTTGCCCAATCCGTCGCCCGTATGTCGGACCAGCCGTAGATCGTCAGGATCAGGCAACCCGCAACAAGGGTGCCAAAGGTGAAGACCACGGCGGGTTCACCCCTGTTGAGACGGCGTATCATCGGGGTGTAAACCGCATGTGCGACACAGCCCCAGAAATAGATGATCTCTCCGCCGCCGATCTCGAAGGCCCTGAACGCCTGCCAGTCAGCCCGGAAAATCACCCAAAGCGCCCCGACGGCCCCAACCGCCAGGGCCAGCGCCATGCGGGGCGTGGTGATCTGGCGCAACAGAAACCAACCCGCGATGGCGGACAATACCGGTGTCAGGGTGAACACCGCAGCAGCGCTGACCGGCGGTGCGGTTTTCAGGCCGTAAAACATCAGCACGAAATAGGTGGCGAACAGCCCGCCCAGCACGAAATACCGCCAGGGTGCGCGCGCGGCGCTGCGTGGCAGGCCGGTTGTCGCCATCGCCACGGCACCGATCACCAGTGCCGCAATGGCGAACCTGGCCGCCGTGATCGCCGAAGGCGCAATCTGGTTTGCTATGAGTGAGCCCAGCGAGAAACTGCCGGCCACCAGCATGGAAAACACAAGCATCGCCAGATGCCCGCGGGCCTGAAACGTCACGGCTGCCAGCCTTTGGCCTGCTCCTTGAGGAAGGACAAAAACGCCTGAACTTTCGTTGTGCGGTGCAGGTCGACATGCGTGACCAGCCACAGCTTGCCCGACCATTCGGGCAGTGGTTCCATAACCTCGACCAATTCCGGATCGCGCGATGCTTCCCACCGGGCCATAAAGCCGATACCGGCACCGGACAGAACCGCCTCGCGCATGCAGAAGTTGTTGGTGCAGCGAAAGGTTATCGCCTGCGCCGGAGCTGTCGCGCGCAACCATTTCGAAAACGGAGCACGGCTGTTTTCATCGTCGGTGCTGACAAAAAAGTGGTCAGCGAAATCCTCGATACGTGCCGGTTTGCCATGCCGCTCTACGTAAGACTTGCTGGCATAAAGCCCCACCTCCTGCGTTATGAAGGGCTGCACCACATTGTCCGGCTGATCCGGGGCGGCGCCGGCACGAATGGCCACATGCGCTTCGCCGTATTCCAGCCGAAACAGCCGGTCGCCGGTGAGGTAACGCACGATCAGGCCCGGATGCGCAGTCTGAAACTCGGTCAAGGCGGGAACAACCAGCGGCGCCAGCGAGGCCAGCGACGTCACCACCAGTTCGCCCGATACGTCGTCGCCACGCCCTTTCATCCGCCCGACCAGCTGATTGAACTGATCTTCGGTCGCCTGTGCGACGCGCAGAAGATCCTCGCCCGCATCCGTTGCCGTATAGCCGCGCGCGTGACGCTGGAACAGTTTTACACCCAGCCGTGCCTCGATCGCGTCGATGTGACGGATGACGGTCGCGTGATGCACACCCAAAACTTCTGCCGCGCCACTGACCGTGCCCATGCGTGCCACCTGATAGGCGGTTCTGACTTCGTCCCAATTGTCCACTGCATCAAATCCACTGTGCAAATTCCAACAATGACTGTTGGCTTATCAGAGTTTTGTTCATCCACGCAACGCTCATATTGGCGGCAGACGCGAATTCCACATCAATAGGACACAATGACATGACCAAGACCATCCTGCATATCGACGCCTCGGCCCGCCGCGAAGGATCCGCCACCCGCGACCTGTCAAACCGGATCGTCAACCACCTGAAGGCCGGCCGCATCATCCGCCGCGACCTGGCCTCGCCGCTGCCGCTGCTGACCGAAGACTGGATCAATGCCAACTTCACCCCCGCCGATCAGCGTGACGCGGTCCAGCGTGACCAACTGGCCCTGTCGGATGAACTGGTGAACGAACTTCAGCAGTCCGACATCATCGTGATTGGCCTGCCGATCTACAACTTTTCGGTTCCGGCCGCTTTCAAAGCCTGGATCGATCTGGTTGCCAGAGCCGGGCTTACTTTCTCGTACTCCGAAAACGGTCCAAAAGGCCTGCTGGAGGGTAAGCGCGCCATTCTGGCCATTGCTTCGGGCGGTACTGCTGTCGGCTCCGAGATCGACTTTGCCACCGACTACGCCAAGCATGTGCTGGGCTTTGTCGGCATCCATGACGTCGATGTCGTTGCCGCCGACCAACTGGCTCTGGACGCCGAAACGTCGCTTAGCAACGCCCACAAGGCGGTTCAGGAACTGGCAGCCTGACCGGCCGTCGCCCGCCGCAAACGAGACGTCCGGCCTTCGTCCAAAAAGCGTAGGCCGGACATTTTTTGATTGGCAGAAACCGCGAGCCCGCCGCAAGAAGCCCTTAGCTTTTTCTGTTCCCTAGTTCCTTTGCCGGAAGCCCGCGCCGTCGGGCCTGCGCTCAGGGCAGCCAGGTGACCTGGCAGCCGATGCTGTCGAAGAACGCCATCAGGTCGGCGCGCGCCATTGCCACAGTCCGGTCGTTCACCAGCGGGTGCAGGTAGATCACATCGGCCTGCCGCGCGGTGCCATCCATGAAAAACCGAACGTTGTTCTGAACACCATTGATCATCGCCAGCGGGCTGACCGCGCCGGGGCGGACGCCAAGGTTCTGCATCAGGCGATCCGCCGAGCCAAAGGACAGGTTCCCGATACCAAGCTCGGCGCCCAGCGCCTTGAGATCAATCTCGCGGTTTTGCTCCAGCGTCACCAGATAGTTCCGCTTTTTCTTGTCGCGCAGATAGAGGTTTTTGAGCCGCAGTGCATTTTCACCCGGCATCATGAACTGGTCCTCGACCGCCTGAGACTCCTCGACCGTGCGCAGTGGCACGTGGGTATGCAGGCGATAGGACAGCCCCCAATCATCCAACTGCGCCAGCAACGCGTCAGAGCTGAACGGTAGCGTGTCCTGATAGGCGGATGATGCGTCCATGGAAACCTCCTGTTTGGCGCGCTCTTGGCGCAACATGGCGATGAATTCAAGCCACGACAGTGCCAGAATTCGGTGTTAGCGTGCCGGCATGAAGGTGACGCGCAATACCCCGGACCAATTGATCCTGTCCAACACGCCCTGGTTTATTGGTGTTATGCTGGTCTTCTTCATCCTCGCCTTTGTCGGCGTCGGCCTGTTCATGGTCAGCGAAGGCGGCGAGGGGATTATATTCGGTATCTTCTTCGCCCTGTTCGGTGGCGGGATGGGGTTCGGTGCCTTTTGCGCGTTTGTCCGCCGCGTACAGGTCATACTGGACCGCCGCACCAACAGTATCCTGATCCGCCGTCAGTCCGTCTTTGGCTATGACACTGTCGAGCACAAGCTGGCGGACCTGTCCCACGCAGAGATCGAAACCACGCGATCATCCGGCAAAAACGGGTCTTCCAACCTTCACCGGCCGGTGCTGATTTTGAACCAAGGAATGAGCGCTGGACGCCACCCGATTGTCGAAGCCTATGTCAGCGGGCGCGGATCACACCGCATGGTTGACGCCGTTAACAACTGGTTGCCGACCCGCAAGGTTGACTCCGGCAGTCAATCGGCCTAAAGCCCCCTCAAACATCCGGAAGCCTCTCGATCTTCCGGTCCCTTGAGTCGTTCAGGGATCGCCCCCCACCAGCGTGTTACGCCCGTGGGGGCAATTGTGCATTTAACCGGTGCTTCCTACCTTGGAGGTGCCACCAGATAAACGGCATAGGAGGCCGAAGGCATGTTTGAAAATCTATCCGAACGCCTTTCCGGCGTCTTTGACCGGCTGACCAAACAGGGTGCTCTGTCCGAAGAAGACGTCAAAACCGCCCTGCGTGAGGTTCGCGTTGCGCTGCTTGAGGCCGACGTCTCGCTGCCGGTGGCCCGCGAATTCGTCAAGAAGGTGCAGGAACAGGCGACCGGGCAGGCAGTGACCAAGTCGATCACCCCCGGTCAGCAGGTCGTCAAGATCGTGCATGACGCACTGGTCGATACCCTGCGTGGCGAAGAAGACCCCGGCAAGCTGAAGATCGACAACCCACCTGCCCCGATCCTGATGGTCGGTCTGCAGGGCTCGGGTAAAACGACCACCACCGGTAAGCTCGCCAAACGCCTGAAAGAGAAAGAGGGCAAGAAGGTCCTGATGGCCTCGCTGGACGTCTATCGCCCGGCGGCGATGGACCAGCTGGCCGTTCTGGGCACGCAGGTTGGCGTCGATACGCTGCCGATCGTGCCAGGCCAGAAACCTGTCGATATCGCCAAACGCGCCAAGCAGCAGGCAACGCTGGGCGGCTATGATGTCTACATGCTCGACACCGCGGGCCGTCTGCATATCGACGAAGTCCTGATGGACGAGGTCGAGCAGGTCCGCAATGCGGTCGACCCACGCGAGACCCTTCTGGTGGTCGACGGCCTGACCGGTCAGGTCGCCGTCGAGGTGGCAGAAGAATTCGACGCCAAGGTCGGCATCTCGGGCGTGGTCCTGACCCGGATGGACGGTGACGGGCGCGGCGGCGCGGCGCTGTCGATGCGCGCCGTGACCGGCAAGCCGATCCGCTTTGTCGGTCTGGGCGAGAAGATGGATGCGCTCGAAACCTTCGAGCCGGACCGGATCGCCGGTCGTATTCTGGGCATGGGCGACATAGTTGCTCTGGTCGAAAAGGCCCAGGAAACGATGGAGATGGAACAGACCGAGCGCATGATGAAGCGCATGGTCAAAGGTCAGTTCAATATGAACGACCTGAAGATGCAGCTGGAGCAGATGATCCAGATGGGCGGCATGCAGGGCATGATGGGCATGATGCCGGGCATGGGCAAGATGGCCAAGCAGATGGATCAGGCCGGTCTGGACGACAAGATTCTGCGCCAGCAGATCGCCATGATCCAGTCGATGACAAAGCGCGAGCGCGCCAATCCTCAGCTGTTGCAGGCCAGCCGCAAGAAACGGATTGCAGCCGGTTCGGGAATGGAGGTCAGCGACCTCAACAAGCTGCTCAAGATGCATCGGCAGATGTCGGACATGATGAAGAAGATGGGCAAGATGGGCAAAGGCAAGATGCTGAAACAGGCCATGAAAGGCATGTTCGGCAAAGGTGGCCCCTCGCCCGAAGAAATGGCCGCTGGCATGGACCCCAAGGCGCTGGAACAGGCCGCCAAGGCAATGGGCGGCAAGATGCCCGGAATGCCTGGAATGGGTGGCGGCATGGCTCTGCCCCCGGGTCTCAGCGGGTTCGGAAAGAAAAAGTGACGCCAGCACGCTGCACCCAGCCCCCGTCCGGAAAGGCGGCGATGGCAGCAGCGCGGTATCGCGCGGCTCTGCCGGTCCTTGAGACCCGGCGGTTGGTTCTGCGTGCTCCTACCCTGAATGATCTGCCGCTATGGAAAGCGATCTGCAAGGAAAGCTTTGGCGATACCGACCAGGAAGCCTGGACCGAGTTCTCGTACTATTCATCCGGTTGGCTTCTGCATGGCCATGGCCTGTTCACGGCCGCATTGAGAGATCAGGAAGTGGCCATTGGCTTTGTCGTTCTGGGTCTCGAATGGGGCGATCAGGAACCCGAGCTTGGTTATCTGTTTTCAGCCGATCATCGCATGCAGGGCTATGCGACCGAAGCTTGTGCCGCGGTTCGCGATTTCGGCTTTGATCTTCTCGGATCGGGTTGCTTCGTTAGCTATGTGTCGGCATCCAACACCCGATCAAATGCACTTGCCAAACGGCTGGGCGCTGTGCGGGACGTGAATGCAGAGCACGCGTTTGGCGCGGATCAGCATGTCTGGCGTTATGGCGAGGTGCAGGCATGACACTTGCGTTGGCCATACCCACCCTTGAGACTGAGCGCCTGATTATGCGCGCGCCGTCGGAAGCGGATCTTGACGCCGATACAGCGTTCTTCGCCAGCGATGCCGCGAGATATGTCGGCGGTCCGCTGCGCCGGGATGAGACATGGCGTCTGGTTGCCTCGCTTCTGGGCCATTGGGCGTTGCGCGGCTACGGGTACTGGAGTGTCGATGAAAAGGACACCGGCACCTATGTCGGGCGGATCGGTCTTTGGTGTCCGGAAGGCTGGCCCGAGCCCGAGGTCGGCTGGACACTGATGAACCACGCCACCGGCAAGGGCTATGCGACCGAAGCCGCGCTGACCGCACGGGCATATGCCTATGACGTGCTGGGGTGGGAAACGGCGATTTCGCTGATCGATCTGGATAATCACGCCAGCAAGGCGGTGGCCCAACGTCTGGGGGCGCAGTTCGAATATCACTATGACCACCCCAAATTCGGCAAAACCGAAATCTGGCGGCACCCTGCCCCGGCTGATCTGGTGAATGGCGGGATGGAGGCCTACGCATGATAGACCTCTGCATTCCTACCCTGAAAACCGAACGCCTGATCCTGCGCGGACCCGAGGCGCGGGATTTCGACAATGTCGCGGATTTCTTTGCCGACAAGGACCGCAGCTGGGGCTTTGGCGGCCCGCTGGACCGCAATCAGGCGTGGCGCTGGTTTGCCAGCATGATCGGCCATTGGGTTCTGCACGGCTACGGCTTCTGGACCGTTGAAACGCATCACGGCCAGCCAGTGGGCTTTGTCGGACTGTGGTCGCCGGAGGGCTGGCCCGAACCGGAACTGGGCTGGGTCATGTTCGCCGGAAGCGAAGGCAAGGGATTTGCCCGTGAGGCCGCTGAAGAGGTGCGCCTTTATGCCTATGAGGTTCTGGGGTTCGAAACGCTGAGCTCGAACATCTTTCCTGGCAACGAACGCTCGATCGCGCTGGCCGAGCGGCTGGGCGCGCAGTACGAGCGCAGTTTCGAAAACGTCTCGCACGGCACCGAACTGGTGTACCGCCATCCTGGCCCCGACCAGATTTCGGAGGGGCTCGCATGACGACATTCACCATCCCTTCGATTGAAACCGAGCGCCTGATCCTGCGCGCGCCCGAATTGGGTGATCTGCCCGCAATGACCGCATTCTTTGCGACCGAACGCAGCCATATGGTTGGCGGACCCAAGGATGAATTCGCCTGCTGGAGTTCACTGGCAAGCCGGCTGGGACACTGGGCACTGAGAGGCTATGGCCTGTGGCATCTGACCGAAAAGGCCAGTGGCGCCTTCGTGGGATGGGCCGGTATGATTGATGTCCCCGGCTGGGCCGAACCCGAACTGGGTTGGACCCTGATGGCCGAGGCCGAAGGCAAAGGTCTGGGTTATGAGGCTGCGAACGCGGCCCGGGCCTATGCGGCGCGGCACCAGGGCCTGAACGGCGTCATTTCGTACATTGCCCACGCGAACGACCGCTCGCGCGCCCTGGCCGGGCGGCTTGGGGCCACCTACGAGCGCGACGGTGAATTGCTGGGCAAAAAGGCCCAGATCTGGCGCCACCCGCAGATTAACCCAATGACCTCCGAAAGGACCGGCCGATGACCAACCCCGTGACACAGGCTGCTGCGTTGCTGAAGGATCACCGCGAGAGCATCGACCGGCTGGACGCGATCCTTGTCTATACGCTGGGCGAGCGGTTCAAGCACACGCAGGCCGTTGGCAAGCTCAAGGCCGCACACGACCTTCCCCCGTCCGATCCCTCGCGCGAAGCTGCGCAGATCGCACGGTTAGAAGACCTGGCGAAAGAGGCCGATCTGGACCCCGATTTCGCCAAGGCTTTCCTGAACTTCATCATTCAGGAAGTCATCCGACACCATAAGAAACACCAGAACTAAACCGGGATTGCCCGGCTTTCACAAGACACGCCTTTGGCGTGATGCCATTCAAAGGAGATACCACCATGGCAATGAAAATTCGTCTCGCCCGCGGCGGCTCGAAAAAGCGTCCTTTCTACCGCATCGTGGCTGCTGACAGCCGCATGCCCCGCGACGGCCGTTTCATCGAGAAACTGGGCACCTACAACCCGCTGCTGCCGAAAGACAGCGAAGAGCGCGTGAAAATGGACATGGAGCGCATTCAGTACTGGCTGGACCAGGGTGCTCAGCCCACCGACCGTATCGCACGCATGCTGGAAGCAGCCGGCGCACGCGACAAGGCCGAGCGCAACAACCCCAATAAGGGTACCCCGGGCAAGAAAGCCCAGGAGCGCGCGGAAGAGAAAGCTGCAAAGGCTGCTGAAGCCGCTGCCGCACCGGCTGAAGAAGCTGCTGCTGAAGAATAAGCAAGGCGGGCGCGTGCAGGATCAGACCTTCAGTGATGATTTCCGCACGCAGTTCGATCTGCTGATGCGGCTCCGGCGCGATGTGCGCCGGTTCCGCGCCGATGCCGTGAACGAGGCAGTGCTGACGCGCTGCCTCGACACGTTTCGACTGGCCCCATCCGTGGGGCTGAGCGAACCCTGGCGCGTGATCCGCGTCAAAAGCGAAAAAGCCCGCACTGCGGCGCTTGAGAATTTCCAGACCGCGAATGCCGAGGCCCTTGCCGGATACTCCGGCGAGAAGGCGCAGCTTTACAGCAGCCTCAAGTTGTCGGGCATGCGCGAGGCCGCTGTGCAACTGGCTGTCTTCTGCGACGATGCCACGGACAAGGGTCTGGGGCTGGGCGCAGGCACGATGCCCGAGATGCGCCGCTATTCCGTCGTCACCGCGATCACCTTGTTCTGGCTGTCCCTGCGGGCCGAGGGGCTGGGGTTGGGGTGGGTGTCCATTCTGGACCCCGACCGGTTGACGCAGGACCTGAAAGTGCCGGGCAGCTGGCGCCTGATCGGGTATTTTTGCATCGGCTGGCCCGAGGCGTTGTCAGACACGCCGGAACTGGAGCGTGCCGGTTGGGAAAATCGTCAGGACAGTCTGACCGTCGAGGTGCGATAGACTTATGTTTGGGCTGATGCGGCTTCCCATCCTGCTGATGATCGCTTTTATTGTTGGCGTGTTTTTCGAACGCAGCAATCAGCGCGACGCCTGTGCCACGCGCGGAGACTGGCAGGACGGAGTTTGTGTGACGGTGGAAGGGTCCAATGACTGATCTGATCTGTGTAGGCAGTATCGCCGGGTCTTACGGTGTGCGGGGCGAAGTGCGGCTGAAAAGCTACTGCGCGACCCCCGAAGACATCGAATCATATTCCCCGCTGACCGACGAAAGCGGCGCGGAGCGGTATCCGCTTGTGCTGACCCGGACGATCAAGAACGGCTTTGCCGCGCGGCTGGGTGGAATTGAAACCAAGGAGCAGGCGGATGCGATCAAGGGCCTGCGCCTGTTTGCGCGGCGCGACCAGTTGCCCTCGCTGCCGGATGACGAGTTTTATCATACGGACCTGATCGGGCTTGAGGTCTATGACACCGGCGGCACGCTTCTGGGCCGGGTGAAATCGGTGCAGAACCATGGCGCGGCAGACCTGCTGGAACTGCAGGGGCCGGGGATGAACACCACGGTTCTGCTGCCCTTCACGCTTGAGGTCGTGCCGACGGTCGATCTGGATCAGGGTCGTATCATCGCCGACCCGCCGGAGGGTCTACTGTAATGCGGCGGATAATGCTGCATCTGGGTCTGCACAAAACAGGCACCACTGCGGCGCAGTCCTTCCTGTATGAAAACCGCGAGTTGATCTGGCCCCATTTCGCGCTGGTGCTGCCTTACAAGACCCGCAAGACGGGGCTGTCCGGTGCGGCCACGCGTCACTCGGTCTATGGGACAGTGGGAACGCTGGCCGAGTTTGGCGGCCAGATGCGCGAGTTTCTGGATACACTGGAATTCGGAACCAAACGCGGGCTGATCCTGAGCGAAGAGAATTTCAGCGGCCTGCGCCCCAGTCGCAACCTGAGCCAGGGCTACGCTGCGGCCCCGGATCTGGCCGCGTGTATCGTCGACTCGATCCGACAGCGGCTGGTCGGAGAGGATCTGGACATTACGCTCTATCTGTCGCTGCGCCAGCGCGGCGCATGGCTGCGCAGCCTGTGGGCGCATGATTTGCAACGCACGCGGATGGTGCAGGATTTCGAAACCTTCCGTTCCAACCTTGATCAACTGCCCTCGCTTGAAGACACAGTGAACAACATTCGGGACAAGCTGCCATCGGTCACCGTGCAGTCGGAATGGCTGGAAGACATGCTACAGCGCCGTTTTGGCCCCGGTGCGCCATTTGCAGAGTTTCTCAGGTTGTCACGAGACAAAACCGCCCGGATTGTACCGCCGAACAAGGTCAATCCCAGCCTGCCGGAAGACACATTGACCGAGCTTCTGGCGTTGAACCGGTCACGACTGGACGAGGCCGCGCTGACCCGTCAGAAAGCAGCGATCATCGAATCTGTGCAGGATGAGATCTACGGGACCCCATGACTGACAAGCCCAACAAATCCCATGGCCGCAAGGCGATCCGGCCCACGCTGAAACCACGCGAATTGATAACGCCGACACCCGATCTGCATGGCGTGTGGAAAGCCAGGATCATCACGCTGTTCCCGTCGGCCTTCCCCGGCGTGTTGGGCGAAAGCCTGACCGGCAAAGCCCTGCAAGAGGGGTTGTGGCAGTTGGAAACGATCGATCTGCGCCGGTTTGGGGTCGGCAAGCACCGCAATGTCGATGACACGCCGGCCGGCGGCGGGGCCGGAATGGTCCTGCGCCCGGATGTTCTGGGCGAGGCGATTGAACACGCGATGGCGGGCGTTCAAGGCAACTGGCCGCTGATCTACCTCAGTCCGCGCGGCCGGCCGATGAACCAGGCCATGATGCAGTCGCTGGCGCGATGTGACGGCATGACCTTGCTGTGTGGCCGCTTCGAAGGTGTCGATGAACGGGTGCTGGAGCATTACGGCGTTCAGGAGGTTTCGCTTGGTGATTTCGTCATGACCGGGGGCGAGATTGCAGCACAGGCCCTTATTGACGCGACGGTCCGGCTGATCCCGGGCGTGCTGGGCAATCAGGCTTCGACCGAGGATGAGAGTTTTTCGTCGGGGCTGCTGGAACATCCGCAATATACCCGCCCCGCCGAATGGAAGGGGCGGCCGATTCCCGACGTTCTGATGTCCGGGCACCATGGCCGAATCGCTGAATGGCGCCACAGCATGGCCGAAAAGCTGACTCGGGACAGGCGTCCGGATATCTGGGAGAGCTACAGCAAATCCAAGAGCGGCGATTCTGAAGCGGAGTGACCCGTCTCACCCAACTGCTTGCGCGAAACAAAGGCCATTTATTCAATTTCTGACTGCATTTCTTAAGAGGATGCCACAGTTCGAAGAAATACGACAAAAAATTACATAGAACTGACACGATCTGGCAATAGTTGCGCCCCTTTCCTGAGACAAAAACAATCAATCCTGCCTGCCATTTGACCAGTACAGTTTTAACGAGGGGGTAACTGGGCAGGGTCAGGGGGTGAGCGCCTGACCGGTCTGATTGTCATCTGGTCATGAGGCTCCCCCCGCCCAATTATCCTCTCCATTCCGTCCGAGGCGCACCGGCCGTTGTTTGTAATCAGTTGATTTTTGTCTTTTGCATATGCGGGGTTACGCCAAAACTGGATCGGTACACGCGCGAAAAATGCCCGGGGCTTTCGAACCCGCAAGCCAAGGCAACCTCGGTGACCGAGGCCTCGGTCTGAAGCAGCAGGTTCTGGGCCCGTTCCATACGCAGCTCCATGCAGTACTTCTTGGGGGACGTGTTCAGGTATTTACCAAACAACCGCTCCAACTGGCGTGCGGAAATCCCGATTTCTCCGGCGATTTGCGAGGGCGAAACCGGTGCATCGATGCTGTCGCGCATGATCCGTATTGCCCTGGCCAGATGGGCGTTTCGCATCCCGTTGCGCGACTGGAGCGAGACGCGCTGTCTTGCGGTGGCATTACGCACCGCGTTGTAGACCATCTGATCGGCAACGGCGACTGACAGTTCCCGGCCATGTTCCTTTTCGATCAGGTGCAGCATCAGGTCCGCAGTGGCGGTGCCACCCGATGCCGTGATGTGCTTTTCGTCAGCCGTAAACACGCTGCGCACCAGATTCACCTCGGGAAAGGCTTCCATGAACGCGTCGTGGTATTCCCAGTGAATGGCGGCCTGCATTCCGTCCAGGAATCCGGCCTCGGCCAGCACCCAGGCGCCTGAACACAGCGCGCCGATCCGCGTTCCGCGGGCACGCTCGCGACGCAAAGCAGCCAGCAACGGGCGCGTGACGTGTTTGCGCATGTGAATACCGGATAAGACGAACAACTGATCAGTTTTGGGCAGTTTATCCAGCCCGGAATGGACCAGCGTCACGGACCCATTTGAACAAACGGCCTGTTCGCCATGTTCCGATGCAAAGGACCATTCGTACAGGTCTTTCCCGCTTTCCAGATTGGCGATTCTCAATGGCTCGACGGCACATGAAAACGCCAGATGCGAAAATTCCTCAACCAATATGAAGGTGATGTGCTGCGTCTGCTGCATGTCGGTTTCCGTTTGCTGGGCGTCGGCCTGCGACCCCGTGGCGAAGTTTCGGTGATGCTGCACTATTTTTTACTGTATACAAGTTGTATTTTTATCGAATACAAATCGGCCAGCTACTCGGCGCCCACGCGATTCGCAAGGGTATGCATCGGGGCTTGGCAAAGGATTTGGGATGAAAGAAGACGGCAAATCACGCAAGGCAGACCTGAGGGAGCACCTGAAGGTGTCCATTCTGACCCTGCGCCTGCGTCCCGGTGCCGATCTTGACGAGGCGCATCTGTCGGATGCCTTTGGCCTGTCCCGGACCCCGCTGCGCGAGGTGTTCAGGCAATTGGCGGGCGAAGGGTATTTGGATCTGCGCACCAACCGCAGCGCGCGCGTGTCCGAGATGTCCTATACCACCCTGCGCGACTTCTTTCTGGCCGCGCCGATGGTCTATGGGGCAATTCTGCGTCTGGCGGCCCTGAACGCAACGCCCCGGCAGATCGATGACCTAAAGGTGGCGCAGCAAAAGTTCAAAGAGGCATTGCGGACCGGGTCGCCCGAGGATCGTGCCTTGGCCAACAACCGCTTTCACGAAGTGACCGGCGAGATGTCGGCGAATGTCTATCTGCTGCCGTCGTTCAACCGGCTGCTGATCGATCACGCCCGCATCGGTATGACCTTTTATCGCCCCCAAAGCGTTGAAATGACCGAAAACCTGTCCGAGGCGAGCCGCCAGCATGACGCTATCATCGCCGCCATCGAAGCGCGCGATGAAGTGGCTGCTTCGCAGCTGGCGACCGATCACTGGAACCTGTCGCGCGATCAGATCGAACTGTTTGTGATGCCTGAGGCGCTGAATGTCCCGATGGGTGCCCCGCCCCTGTCGAAACCTGCATGAGGACGGAATGAACCCGATTTTCAGATTTGAGGGGATCTACACCCCTGTCGTAACCCCCTACCACGCAGATGGCCGGGTCAACTGGGACGCCCTGTCCGACGTGATCGAATACCTGATCGCACATGGTGTGCACGGGTTGATCTCGGGCGGCTCGACCGGCGAGAACTATGCGCAGACCGTTGACGAGCGTCTTGAGCTGGCAAAATTCACGCATGAGCAGTTAAAAAGCCGGTTGCCGCTTGTGGTCGGCACCGGTGCGATGCTGACACCGGATTCAATCGCGTTGGCCGCGGGCGCGCGCGAGATTGGCGCAGACGCCATCCTGTTGGCCAGCCCGCCCTATTCGGTACCGACCGACCGCGAAAACGCGCTGAACGCACTGGCCATCGACAAGGCGGCAGACCTGCCGGTGATGCTGTACAACTATCCGCACCGCACCGGCACGATGATGGGCGAAGAGTTCCTCGACCGCGTCGGCCGCAGCCGGAATTTCTGCGGCATCAAGGAAAGCTCGGGCGATATCAACCGGGTCCACCTGCTGGCGCGGGACTATCCGCATATCCAGCTGGGATGCGGCATGGACGATCAGGCGCTCGAGTTTTTTGCCTGGGGCGCACCGTTCTGGGTCTGTGGTGGGTCGAATTTCCTGCCTGCCGAGCATGTGGCGCTCTACAACGCCTGTGTGATCGAAGGCAACTTTGCCAAGGGCCGCCGGATCATGTCCGCGATGATGCCGCTGATGCGAGTGCTGGAACAGGGCGGCAAGTTTATCCAAACCATCAAGCATGGCGTGACCATGAACGGGATCGACGCGGGCGCGATGCGGCCTCCGCTGAAGGGTCTCAACAAGGACGACAAGCGCGCGCTGGAACAGGTGACGCGTGTTCTCAGACAAAAAATCGCAGACATTGTGGCGGAGGGTTAAGGCATGGGATTGCACACTAGGGACGAATACAAATCCATTGCTGCCAATCTGGAGCTGCCGACCGGCGCGTTCATTGATGGCGCATTCCGCCCGGCGATGTCCGGCAAGACGTTTGAGACCGTAAACCCGGCCACCGGCGATAAGCTGACCGATATCGCGGCCTGCGGAACCGAGGATGTGGATTTCGCCGTCGAAAAGGCGCGCGCGGCGTTTGACGATGGGCGCTGGTCGAAACTGCACCCGTCCCAGCGCAAGGACGTGCTGATCCGGCTTTGCAAGCTGATGACGCGCAACGCCCGCGAACTGGCGGTGATGGAGAGCATCGACAGCGGCAAGACCATCTATGACTGCGAAACCGTGGACGTGCCTGAAACCATCCACTGCCTGAAATGGCATGCCGAGGCGATCGACAAGATATACGATCAGGTCAGCCCCGCCAGCGACGATCACATTGCCATGGTCGTGCGTGAACCGATCGGTGTTGTGGGCTTGGTGCTGCCGTGGAACTTCCCGCTGCTGATGTTGGCGTGGAAGATCGGGCCTGCTTTGGCGGCGGGCTGTTCGGTCGTGGTGAAACCGGCGGTAGAAACCACGCTGACCGCGCTGCGCCTGGCCGAACTGGCGATGGAGGCCGGACTGCCACGCGGTGTTCTGAACATCGTTCCGGGTGGCGGCGCCGACGTGGGCGAGCCCATCGGGCGGCATATGGATATCGACATGGTGTCCTTCACCGGCTCCACCGTGACTGGCAAGCGGTTCCTGACCTACTCCGCCGAAAGCAACGCCAAGGAAGTGGTGTTGGAGATGGGCGGCAAAAACCCCGCAATCGTGATGGAGGATGCCGAAAACCTCGACCGCGTGGCGGCGCACGTGGTCAATGGCGCGTTCTGGAATATGGGCGAGAACTGCTCGGCCTCATCACGTCTGATCGTGCACAAGGATGTGAAGGCCGAGCTGCTGGAGCGCATCGCCCATCACGCCAAACAATGGAACATCGGCGACCCGCTGGACCCGGAAACCCGCATGGGTGCGCTGGTCAGCGAAGGCCATTACAACAAGGTTTGCAGCTATCTGGATCAGGCCGATAGCGTCGTGATTGGCGGAAAGGCGGAAAAGGGTTTTGTCGAAGCCACGGTCGTCGAAGTCCCCGGCAACGACGCCACCTTGGCACGGGAAGAAATCTTTGGCCCGGTTCTGTCGGTAATCGAAGTGTCGGGCTTTGATGAGGCCATCAAGATCGCCAACGACACCGATTATGGTTTGTGCGCCTCGATCTTCACGGCCAATGCCAAACGCGCCATTCGTGGCGCGCGGGCAATCCGGGCGGGAACAGTCACGGTGAACAGCTTTGGCGAAGGCGACATCACCACACCATTCGGGGGATACAAGCAGTCGGGCTTTGGTGGCCGCGACAACTCGGTCCATGCACACGACCAGTACACCCAGTTGAAAACAATCTGGATCGATCTGGCCGACGATGCGGACGAGGCAGTGGATTGAGCCGGTACGAAGCAAAACGGCTGCCGCGCCAAACCGGCGCGGCGGGGTGGAATGCCATTCTGCCCGCTCAGACACCGCTTCCTGAGATGCAACAGGACCTGAGCGCCGACATCACCATCGTTGGCGGCGGGTTTGCGGGCCTCAGCACGGCGCGACGCCTGCACCAGCTTGATCCTTCCCTGAAGATTGCCGTGCTTGAGGCCGGGCGGTTCGCGGAAGGGTCAGCCGGGCGGAATTCGGGCTTCATGATCGATTTGCCGCATGATCTGGCCTCGGACAATTACGCGGGCGACGGGCTTGAGGCCGACAGGGCCACCATCGCGCTGAACCGAAAGGCCATCGCTTTTGCGCGGCAGGTGGCCGAGGACTGTGTCCTGTCCGATGAAGTGTTCGATCCCTGCGGCAAATTCAACGCCGCTGCCACCCCGTCAGGCGATCTGCACAACCGCGAATATGCCGCGCATCTGGAACGGCTGGGCGAACCCTGCACCCTTTACGATCAGCAACAGATGCAGGAACTCACGGGCAGTCCACATTACACCTCGGGCCTGTTTGCGCCGGGGACTGTCATGGTCCAGCCCGCAGCCTATATCCGGGCATTGTCAGCACATCTGGCCGGACAAGTTGATGTGTTCGAAAACTCACCGGTTTCAGGCTTCGAAAAACAGGGAAACGGCTGGGTTGTCACGACCCCAAAAGCCCGGGTGACGACCGGACGGATTGTGCTGGCCAACAATGGGCATGTCGAAAGCTTTGGGTTCTACCAAAGTCGGCTGATGCATATTTGCCTTTACGCGTCACTGTCAGCGCCTCTGACCGACGCTCAGATCAAAACGCTGGGTGGGCAATCTCGCTGGTCGGTGACACCGGCAGATCCGATGGGAACATCCGTGCGGCGCATCTCGGGCAGTTATGGCGACCGGATCCTGATCCGGACCTGTTCCAGCTTTCATCCTTCGATCGAGACCACAAACATGCGCCTGCGCAATGCGGGCTGGGTGCATGACCGCAAGTTCCGCGAGAGATTTCCGCATTTGCCGGACGTAAAAATGGAACACCGCTGGGCCGGAATGCTGTGCCTCAGCCGCAATGGCGCGGCCGCTTTTGGCGAACTGGACGACGGGGTTTATTCCGCCTGTTGCCAAAACGGGCTGGGCATTGCCCGCGGGACATTGCAGGGAATGGGCATTGCCGAGCTGATCCTGCAGGGCGGGTCGGACATTGCCAGTCATTTTCTGGCCCAACCGGAGCTTCCGCGCCTGCCGCCCGAACCCTTCGCCTCGCTGGGCGCCAACACCTACCTGATGTGGAAGGAATGGCGGTCAGGCAAGGAATGATCTGCCCTATCCCGGCAGGCTGAGCTTTGCCATGCGTCCGCCGTCGATGGTATAGACCTGTCCGGTGACAAAAGCCGCGTCATCTGATGCCAGAAATGCGACAAGGGCCGCAACCTCTTCCGGTGCTCCGGTTCTGGACACGGGGTGGATGCGCCCGATATTCCGGCGAAATGCTTCGGGATCCGGCATCGAGGCGATGAAATCCTCGTTCAGGTCCGTGTCGATCCAACCCGGCGCGACTGCGTTGCACCGGATGCCCTCGGGCCCGTGATCGACCGCGACCGCGCGGGTCAGCCCGTGCAGTCCGGCCTTGGACGCCCCATAGGCCGCATGTCCGGGGTTGCTGCCCAGACCTTCGATCGAGCCGGTGTTGACGATGTTGCCGTGCGTTTTTCGAAGGTGCGACAAGGCGGCCTTGATCATGAGAAACGGTGCCGTCAGGTTGACCGTCAGGGTCCGCTGCCAGTCGTCCAGGCTCATGTCCTCGACCGAGGCTTCCTGCATCATCCCTGCATTGTTGACCAAAACATCAAGGCGCCCGGCCTTCGCAATCAGTTCATTGATCACCTGCGCCGGGCTGTCAGGTCTGGTGAAATCCGCAGCGATGCCTTCAAATTCTGTGTCCGCCCCACGCTGGGCCGTGAAGACGCGCGCGCCTTCTTGCTGCAGCCTGACCGCGATGGCACGGCCGATACCGCTGCGGCCGCCTGTGACGAGGGCAACCTTGCCTTGGAATCGGTTCATGTGACTGGCTTACCTCCGTTGACCTCAACCAATGTGCCGCAGA
The DNA here is from genome assembly GCF_056542605.1 of Ruegeria sp. AB8. Lineage (NCBI taxonomy): Bacteria > Pseudomonadati > Pseudomonadota > Alphaproteobacteria > Rhodobacterales > Roseobacteraceae > Ruegeria > Ruegeria sp. AB8. The sequence goes on along the minus strand of NZ_JBQGAB010000015.1, from coordinate 60,644 downwards.
CATAACGCGCCGCGTCCGAGACAAGAAACAGGACGACATCTGCGATGTCATCAGGCTCGGCAATCCGTCCCAGGGGGACAGTTGCACCCAATTCGGCCACGGCAGTATCCGGATCGAACCCGCGTTTTGCAAAACCGGACCTCAGCATGGGCGTGTTCACTTCATTCGGGCACACCGCGTTGATGCGAATGCCCTGATGCGCGTGGTCCATTCCCATGCACTGCGTAAGCGAGGCGATGGCCGCCTTGGTCATACAATAAACCGCATGGTTTGGCCCCGGCCGCAAGCCCCAGCACGATGCCGTATTGACGATTGCCCCGCCCCCCGATTGGGCCAGGATCGGAATCGCGGCCCGACAGATTCTGAACGGTGCTTCGACATTGACACCCAGGGACAGTGACCAGTCATCATCCGTGGTTTCGGTGACGGTGCCCCGCGTTATCACGCCCGCATTGTTGATCACGATGTCCAGCCCGCCCAGAAGGTCCGCGGCCGCTTGGGGAAGCGCGTCGCTGTACGAAGCGTCCCTGAGATCACCGGGCAGGTGGGCTTCGGCCTCGATCCCGTCAACTGATCTGTCCGCCACGGCAACATGCGCGCCGGCCTGCCGCAATTGGCGGACAATTGCTGCGCCGATCCCTCCGGCAGCGCCAGTAACCAGCGCCTTTCTTCCATTCATTTCCATTTCAATTTCCCGATCAAAAAAAGACCCGCCGATTCCCGGCGGGCCAGTGGGGGAGAGATCATCAATACGTCTGGTTCAGTTCGTCCGCTGCCGGTATTTCCCGTTCGCGGCGCGCGATGTAGTCCAGCAGTTCCTCGTTCTTGGCCAGATCCAGCGTGGGCTCCTGATATTCGGCCAGCAGCTTGCGGGCGTGGTTCAGAGCGCGTTCGGTGATCTCAACCTCGCCCTCAGCCGTCCATTGCTCGATCGAATTGTTGTCGAACATTTCGGGCATGAAAAACGCGGTCTGAAAATTGTCCTGTGTGTGTGGATGACCCAGATAGTGACCGCCCGGCCCCACATCCGGCACTGCCGCCAGAGCCTGATCAAAATCGTGCCATTTCGGACCTTCGGCCATGCGATAGGCCATGGCGCATTGTTCGGCATCCACGATGAACTTGGCGACCGAACAGTGCATCCCGGCCTCGTTCCAGCCAGCCGAATGCCAGATGTAATTGGCGCCGGCATGAATTACAGCCTGCAGCGTCGTGGCAGATTCGTAACCGGCCTGCGCATCGAAGGTCTTGGCCCCGCCAAGCGTGTTTGAGGTACGCCACGGCACGTCGTAGTACCGCGCCATCTGACCAATCATGAAATTCATCAGACTGATTTCGGGCGTGCCCGCCATCGGTGCGCCGGATTTCATCGACACGGTCGACAGGTAGTGGCCGTAAATCGCGGGCGCGCCTTTGCGGATCACCTGTGTGTAGGCCAGCGCGCTCAGCGCCTCGGCGTTCAACTGCGCGACAGTCGCGGGTACGCTGGCGGGCGTGTTGGCACCGCCCAACACAAAGGGCGAACACAGTACCGGCTGCTTCCGGCGGCAGAAGGCACGCATCGCGCCCAGCATGGTTTCGTCCCAGACCAGCGGCGAGTTGCCGTTGCAGTTGCCGGTGGTGACAGGGTGATCCTCAAGGAACTCTTCCCCGAACAAGATTGCGCACATGTCCATCACGTCCTCGGCGTTCTTGGGGCTGGTGGTCATGCCCATGAACGTCTTGTCCGAATGTTTCATCGACGAATAGGTGATGCGCAGGTGGCGCTGACTGATCGGGTGATCGTAGGGTTCCACGATATGATGGGCCGACGAATGCAACGCGGGCATCATGTGGCTCAGCTTGTGGAACATTGCCAGATCGTCCAGCGTCGGATTGCGGCGCACGTCGTCGAGATCACGCAGGAACGGCGCGCCGGTCATCGGCACGAAGATCGAATGCCTGCCACCCAGCCGCACGTTCTTTTGAGGGTTTCGGGCATGGTAGGTGAAATCCGAAGGGATTGTGGCAATCAGTTCACGAACCAATCCGCGATCCAGATAGACCAGCTCTCCCTCGACCCTGGCACCGGCCTTTTTCCAGTCTTCCAGCGCAATGGGGTCGCGGAACTGCACGCCTACATTTTCCAGAATGCCCATCGAGGCGTTGTCGATGCGCTCAACCTGGGCGCCGTCCATCACCTCGCATAGCGGGATGCCCCGGGTCAGTCCGGGCAACATCTCAAAGTTTGGCGCGGTTCGCTTGGCGCGGCGGGCCGAGCGTCCGCCCGAGCGGGTCGCGGTACGAATGTTCATGGGGCAATCCTCCAATCTTGTAAGACAGAATGGGGGATTCGCAGGTCGCGCACCTCACTGATTCCGAAATCTGTTTGCAGGAACCGACACCGTTTCAAAACCAAAAGCGCCGCCCCTGTCGGGGCGGTGCCTGATCTTGTCTGTCGCAATCCGATTATTCGGCGGCTTGGGTAGAGACACCGTGCTTTTCACGTTGTCCGTCGCGGAACAACGCCTTGCCCAGCGCGATGCACATCAGGCCCATCACCATGGTAAAGGGCAGCGCACCGATAATCATCGCGTTGCGCAGAGCATCCATCGGGTTGTTTTCACCCGCAGCGAGGACCAGCGCACCGATCACGGCCGTCAGGATCACACCCCAGATGATGCGGTGCTTGATACCGGTTTCCTGGCTGCCACCCGACATGATGGTGTTCATTACCAGAATGCCCGAGTCCGCAGATGTCACCAGGAAGGTCATGATCAGGATCACGCACATGACGTTCAGCATGGACAGCAGCCCGCCGTCGATCATGTAGGACAGCGTCACGAACAGTTTGTTCGTATTCGACGCCCCAATGATCGCGCCTTCCGCCGCGCCTGCCAGTTCCAGATCGATCGCGGTGCCGCCCAGAACGGTCATCCATGCAAAGCAGACCAGTGCCGGTGCGAAGACGCAACCCAGGATGAACTCGCGCACGCTGCGACCCTTTGAGATGCGCGCCAGGAACAGGCCCACGAAGGGCGAGAACGCGATCCACCAGGCCCAGTAGAACGTGGTCCAGCCTGCCTGCCAGCCAAACTGACGGCCCTGCTCTCCTGCTGCATAAGCCGCGGTCAGAGTGGCTTCGTCCAACTCGGCGGCTGCACCTTCCAGACCGCCCTTGAAGCCGTCAAAGCTGCCCCAGGCATTGGTTGCGCCGCCCATCAGGTCAGCCGCATGCGCCTGCGCCTCGGCGGGCAGAGCTGCTGCAAAAGCTTCGGCCGACAGCGGGCCATAGGCATTAAAGCTGAGCGACAGGAAGTGCAGGATGTAGTCCACCATCGCCGAGCCGTAGGTGGTCATGGCGAAGACAAACGAGCCGAAGACGATGAACGTGCCCAGCAGGATGATCGACAGCACAAGGTTCAGGTTCGACAGGTACTTGACGCCCCGGCCAACACCGGAAACCGCCGAAATGATCGACAGGCCCATGATGACGACCAGCCCCGAAATCAGACCGACCTTGCTGGGGGTCGGCACCTCGCCGCCCATATCCATGATCCACTGCATGCCGGTGATGGCATAAAGACCGTCGATGAACTGGCTGACGCCGTAGCCGATGGTGACCGAGACACCCAGAATAGTCGCCACAACACCCAGAACGTCCACGGTGTGGCCCAGAAACCCGTTCATCAGGCGGCCAAACAGAGGCGTCAGCGCCGAGCGGATCGTCAGGGGCATGTTGCGCGTATAGGCGTAATACGCCAGCGACAGCCCGGTTACCACGTAGATTGCCCAGGCGTGGAAGCCGTAGTGCAGGTATGTGAAGCGATATGCGGATTGCAGCGCCTCAGGCGAGTTGCCCTCGACCGCGCCCGAGACCACCACGGGGTTCGAGCCCCATAGACCCAGAGGTTCGGCGGTGGCAAACACCATCAGGCCAACACCCAGACCCGCGCCGAACATCATCGAGAACCACGAGAAATTCGAGAATTCAGGCTTCTCACCCGGTGTACCCATGATCCGCCGACCGGTGGATGGCAGGATCGCAACGATGGCAAGGAAGAAGAAGAACAGGCCGACGATGATAACGTAGAAGCTGTTGAATACTTCAAGCAGCCTGCCGTTCCAGCTGCCGAGCGTGCTGTTCGCATTGGCCGGGAACACCAGCGCCCAAAGTACGAGCGCGACCATGATCCCTTTGCTGATCAGGGCGATCGGGACGCTGTAGTTCTCGTAGAAACCGGCATCCGCCGTTTCTATCTCGAGATCCGTGAACGGTTCGGGTACTGACATATTCTCTCCTCCATGGCGATGTCATTATTTTGGGGGTCTACGTGGTTGCGTATGCGCCTTCGCGCCGACGTCCTGATGTAGCTGACGACCGGGCATGCGGCCGGGGTACACATGAAACCCTTTCAACCCCGGGAAGTGCCAACGCGCGCTCCCATACGCACAGATTTCAGCGCAACCTGGTCCGAAAACACGTGCTGCGCCCTGGCCTTCCAGTTTTTTTTCATACGGGTGACGCCCAGAATTGGCACGGAACCCGAAACTGTCTGCGGACCTGTTCAACGGCGTTTTTTGCAGCCCATTGTACTCGACCCTCATTGGTTCGTCTGCATACAAGGTCGATTTCGGTCGTATTCGGCGTTTACCGACACTATCCGACCCATTGCCGACCCCAGCCGCCATTTGTGACTGACAGATGCATCTATTGTTTAACAAAATCAGTTCTACAACCGAGAAAATTCCATTATTCACTTGAATGATCCTAAACCGAGTACTGATTACGCATGTCCAGACGCCATTATAAACTGCCGCCTTTGACCACCCTTTCCGCCTTCGAGGCAGCAGCACGGCATCTGAGCTTCAAGAACGCCGCCGAGGAATTGTCAGTCACACCCGGCGCAGTCAGCCATCAGATCAAGGCGCTGGAAGGCGATCTGGATACAGCGCTTTTTCAACGCAAGCATCGCGGTGTGGACCTGACCGAGGACGGAAGGGCATTGTACGAGGCATTGTCCACGTCCTTCGGGCGCATCTCAAAAACGCTGGCGACGATCCGCGACCGCACGTCGGGCGGCAAGGTGACCGTCGGATCGACAACGGCCGTCGCCGCATTGTGGCTGTCACCCTCCATCATCCGGTTCTGGCGGGAAACGCCTGAAGTCAATGTCGATCAGATCTCGCAGGATCGTCCTTTCAGGAACCGGCCCGAGATTGATTTCTTCATCCGATACGGCAAGGACAATGACCCTACGCTGTCGCATACCCCGCTGTACCGAGATCAGCTGATCGCGGTCGGCAGCCCGGACACGGCCGAAAGACTTGCGGGGGCGGATTTGGAACAATTGGCCGCCCAGCGGCTTATTCATCTGGATTCAGAGGATCAGACCTGGACGACATGGCCGGACTGGTTTCAAATTCTGGGGTATTCAGGAAACATCCCGGTGGAAACACGCGTCAACAGCTACTCGGTGGCCTTGCAGCTTGCGCGCAAGGGCGCAGGACTGGCGCTTGGATGGCAACGCCTGATCAGGCCTATGTTGCAATCCGGGAAACTGGTTCCGATCGGCCCGCATCGCCTGACGGCCCCCAACCAGTTCTACCTGGTCGGCCGGCCGGAAGAGGAACTGACCGAGAATGCACGCGCGCTCAAGAACTGGATCATTCAGGAAGTGCGTCAGAATTCGGATTAGATCAGGTCAAGCTGTGATGAGGATTTCTGATATTGAAGCGGGGGCAGCGGTTCCGTCAAAACGATTGAAATGCATCCAGCCAAGAGTCAGGAGAGCCCGATGAACAAGCATAGTGTTCTGTCATCCGTTCTGAACGATGTGAATATCGCAAACGGCCTGCCGAACGAACATTATATCGACCCGGTGGTTTTTGCCGAAGAAAAACAGTCGGTCCTGTTTTCGAATTGGTCTGGTATCGGGTTTGGCAAGGACGTCCCCGAGGAAGGAGACGCCAAACCAGTGGACTTTCTGGGTATGCCCCTGTTGATCGTGCGCGACCGCGACGGCGAGATCGGCGTGTTTCAGAACACCTGCCGGCATCGTGGAATGATCCTGGTGGATACGCCCAGAAAAATCGGCGGTGCCATCCGCTGTCCCTATCACAGCTGGTGCTACAGCCTGAAAGGCAAGCTGCATGCGACGCCTCATGTGGGGGGGCCGGGACAGAACAAGCATGAAGATATCGACAAGGACGATCTGGGGCTGGTTCGGATTCGGTCTTACGTCTGGCGTGACGTGATCTTCGTCAATGTCAGCGGCAACGCACCCGATTTCGAAGAGGTTCACGGACCGCTGATGGAACGCTGGGGCGAATTTGAACAGCCTATCTTTCACGGCGGAGAGACATCGTCCTTCAAGCTTGAGGTCAAGTCCAACTGGAAGCTCGCAGTCGAGAACTATTGCGAAAGCTATCATTTGCCGTGGGTGCATCCCGGTCTCAACAGCTATTCCCGTCTGGAAGATCACTATAATATCGAAGCGCGCAACCACTACTCGGGCCAGGGAACGCTGGTTTACCGTCAACTGACAGATCAGGACGGTGCCACGCTGCAGGATTTTGCCGGCCTGAGCGACAAGTGGGATGAGGGCGCGGAATATGTCGCGCTGTATCCCAATGTGCTGTTGGGCGTCCAGCGCGACCACAGCTTTGCCATCGTTCTCGAGCCTGTCGATCAGGAGAACACAGTGGAACATATCGAGCTGTATTACGCCAAGAGCGAAGCCGAAACGCCCGAGCATGACGGGTTGCGCGCCTCGAACGCGCAGCTATGGAAAACCGTTTTTGAAGAGGATGTTTTCGTCGTGGAAGGCATGCAGAAAGGTCGGCACGGCGTTCTGTTTGACGGCGGGCGGTTTTCCCCGGCGATGGATGGACCGACCCATTGCTTCCACCACTGGGTGGCCACGCAGATCGAAAACGGCCGGACAGTCTGAGGAACGGCCGGGTGAAGGATCGGACAGAACAAGATCAACGGGCTACGCTGGATCGGCTGCTGCTGGATGCACATTCCCGAGGCGACCACGTAGACCTTGTCCGCTATTACACACAGGCCGCGGACGAGCGTGAAGCCGTTCGCGACCTGGACGCGGCCTGCTTCTATCTGACCCATGCCTTTGTCTTTGCGCTGGAAGCCGGCGTGCCCGAAGCCGATGTTCTGAACTACCGGCTGTTTGAACACGGGCGCACGGAACGGTTGGAGTTCTGAGCCAACCGTCGACGGTAACGTGCCCCGCCGTTACACTGCCCTAACGTCGCCCTGTTCACACGCGCGATAAAACTTCTATTCTGCCCGGGGCTTCAATCGGACCGTCACCGGAGGGGCAAACGTTGGAAAACGTGACTGACATGCTGATCGTCGGCGCCGGGTTTTCCGGGCTGACCATGGCGCTGGAGGCGCGAAAGCGCGGCGTTGCCGACATCGCCATCCTTGAAAAAGCAGGCGATATCGGCGGGACCTGGCGCGAGAATACTTATCCCGGCGTTGCCTGTGATATCCCCTCGCATCTCTATTCAATGGCTACCCACCCGAACCCGGACTGGAGCCGGGCTTATGCGGGCGGAGCCGAGATTCAGTCCTATCTGCAGAAGATCGCCCGCGCCGAGGGCCTGTACGATCTGTGCCATTTTCACCAAAGCCTGAAATCTGCCAGATGGGACGGCACAAGCTGGCAGGTCGAAACACATGAAGGTCAGCACTGGACCGCAAGCTTTCTGGTCTCGGCAATTGGTGCGCTGCATGTGCCGAACATTCCGGATATCCCCGGCGCCGAGAGCTTTCCCGGCCCTTGCTTTCATTCCGCCGAATGGGAACACGACGTCCCATTGGCCGGCAAACGCGTCGCGGTTGTGGGCACTGGCGCATCCGCGGTTCAGTTCGTGCCCGAAGTCGCCAAATCCGCGGCGGACGTCACCGTTTTCCAGCGCAGCCCGCCTTATGTCCTGCCGCGCCCTGACGGCCCGATTGCACCATGGGTACGTCGCCTCTACCGTCACGTCCCCCTGCTGCCACGCCTGCGGCGCAAGCTGATCTACATGATTTTTGAGTACCGCCACAAAGTATTTCGCGGCGAGGCGCGCATGGTGAATTTCGCAATGAAAATGTGGCGTAAATCACTGACTGGCGCGATCCCGGATCCTACCAAGCAGAAGATGCTGACGCCCGGTTATCGGATCGGGTGCAAACGTATCCTGAGCTCGAACGACTGGTACCCGGCACTGGCCCGCGACAACGTCCACCTGGTTCCGCAAGGGGTGGCATCCATTGAGTCCGACCAGATCATCGCAACAGATGGCAGCACGGTTCAGGCTGACGTTCTAATCTGGGGGACCGGCTTTCACGTCACGGATGTGGTGCAACGACTGGACATCTCGGGCGTCAACGAAATTACACTGCACAAAGCTTGGGGCGACGGAATGCAGGCCAATCTGGGCACCGCGATCGCCGGTTTCCCGAACTTCTTCATATTGCTGGGGCCGCATACCGGGCTGGGGCACAACTCGGTTGTTCTGATGATTGAAGCCCAAGTGAAACACATTGGCCGCGTTCTGGCGCAGATGAAGAAAAAAGGGCTGAAGGTCATCATGCCGGATGCCGCGAAACAGGATGAGTTCACACGCGAGATGCGCGAACGGCACACCGACAGCGTCTGGCAGACTGGCGGCTGCACATCGTGGTATCAGGATGCGCAAGGGCGCAACACCACGCTGTGGCCCGGCACCGTGGCGGAGTACGAAAAGAGGATGGCGCAGGCGGGTTTGGAACAATACCGTCCAGTGCCCACGCCGAATGGAGAATTGTAGATGACGACTATCCTGATCTTGCTGGGCGCACTGGGCCTCTTTCTGCTGGCCATGAACCTTTGGACGCGGCGGCTGACCAAAAAGGGGTTCGAAAGGGTGCCTCAACCGGGTCAGGTGGTCGCGGTTGATGGCGGCAGCATCCACTATGTCGAGCGTGGAGATCCCACCAACCAGACCATCGTGATGATCCACGGTCTGTCGGGGCAGCTACAGCATTACACCTATGCGCTGATGGACGAATTGACGGACGATTTCCACGTCATTGCCCTTGATCGCCCCGGCTGCGGGTATTCTACCCGGGACGACCCGTCGTTGGGCACCCTTCCGGAGCAGGCCCGGATGATACAGGAGTTTCTGGACCAAAAATCGGTCACCGACGTCATTCTGGTCGGGCATTCTCTGGGCGGGGCGGTGTCGCTGGCGATGGCCCTTGAATATCCCGACCGGATTGCGGGGCTCGCGTTGCTGGCCCCGCTGACACAGCAAATGCCCGCGCCGCCACAGGTTTTCAAACCGCTGGAAATCCGGACTGCCTGGTTACGCAACCTGATCGGCAATACGATCGCCGTGCCGCTGGCGGCAAAGACAGCGCCCCATGTTCTGAGCGCCGTTTTTGAGCCCGAGCCCGCCCCGGCGGATTTCCTGGACCGGGCGGGGGGTGCCCTGGGGCTGCGCCCATCGGCCTTCATCACAGCCTCGCAGGACGTGGTTGGCGTGGATACCAGCATCGAAGACCAATGCCGCCGCTACCCTGAATTACAAGTGCCGGGCGGTATTCTTTATGGCACTCAGGACGCCATCCTCTCAGCCGCGCAGCACGGCCCTCCGATGACAGAATTCGGCCTGACCTACGAGGAAACTGGCAAGCACGGCCATATGATCCTCATCACCATCCCGGAAATTTGCGCATCGTTCATCCGAAAGATTGCCGATAATTGCCGCTCATCCCGATTGGAATCGGCAGGTCAGCCCAAAGAGTGAAAGATTCCGCCACGGACCGCCATTTCCCTCTTGACCCTGCCGGACCCCTCCCTTAAATCGCCTCTCACTCGTGGCGGAGTAGCTCAGTTGGTTAGAGCAGCGGAATCATAATCCGCGTGTCGGGGGTTCAAGTCCCTCCTCCGCTACCAAATCACTCAAGTTAAGTATATGATTTTGAAGAAAAATCACACCCTTCCTTGAGATTGCCCCGCCATCTTTCCCACCACTTGGTTTCTCAAAACCTATTGGAAAGGAAAAATGATGCAAAAATACTCACCTAAGGAAATCTGCGACGAAATGCTGGGCGTAGCTTATCAGACCGCTGGCTTAGCAGTAGCGCTGGATAATGCGATCTTCTTCGACAACGGCGGGCTGCAAGACATACATCCCCAAACACTAAAGGCGGTGGATGGCATGGCAAAAGCGCTGTGCAGATCCACAGACATGCTCGTTGATCAGATCGAAGCCCTCAATCTTGCGGCCGATTGGTCTGACGCCACCAAGGACAGCCCAAAGTTGGTCAAGGTCTAGGTCAATAGACCAAGTTTGTGACCGGCGTTGAAAGAACCAATGGCCCCCCGTGCGAGGTACCCCGGGGGGTCTGTTTGTTAGAGGAGCGGGGGGAAAATCCGCGCGCGCAGATGCAGTGTCCACTCCCACACTCGCGGGTCTCTAATAAATTTTTTTCTTTCAACTCATCAATCACATATCGTTTTGATGCCGTGCATCGGCCATTCGTATATCTGATTGGAGACTTCCTCCCGAACCAGTTGTAGGGAGAAATGAAGAGCTCTGAAATCGTCTACAGGGTCTCACGCGGCCAGAAGATCTTGGTGCCCTGTCAGTATTTTTTTGTCCAAAAGATACGGGAGATGATTGAAGGGTTCGGAGCGACGGATCCGGCACCACTGATCGATTGGCAGAGGTCCGAGGTGCTGCACCCCTCCGGCGGGCTCGCACATTTCGCGGTGAACGATGAGGCCGTGTCAGGGCGGGAATACCATGCAGTGGGACTGTACCCTACCCAAGAGATGCGTTTTCGGGCGTTTCTTTCAGATGATTGCACTGAGGCCTGAGAGCTACCCGTATGGCGCTCTGTGTAACCCCAACTGTGCATGCGAGACGATACAACAATGAACTAGTGTTGGGATATGACAAAGCTCACCTCTGTTCCCTCCCCCAAACCCCGGATTTCATCCAAACTTCGGAAGGCCGTCGAACTGCGCGTTCGCCATGGCCTGACAATCGACAAGGCATGCTCCGAAGCAGGTATGTCGCCGGCCGGATACTACAAGGCGATGAAACGACCGGCAGTTAGGGAACACTTCGAAGCGGTTCAACAAGCCTACATCCTTGAAACCGAGCAACTGAGATCGATGGCCAAAGCGCGAGCTATTGAGGTGGCGCTGGATCTAATGCATAACGCAAAGTCGGAGTCCATCCGAGCTAGGATGGCTGAGTTCCTCGCAAGCGAAGGAAAGACGCCTCAGGTGGCCGTACATGTCGACGCTAGGCAGGTTCAGGGTTACGAATATGTCCGACCAGGGCAAAAAGTCGTTGAAGTCGTTCCTCAAGATGTCGAGCAGAACGAGTTTGGCTCATAGGCTAATAGGCAAACAATCGCTGCAAATTAAGTTTGGTTCAAGAAAACTATTCCCGACCTTACTCGTAGTCTGGGCTCCGCCTAGTCACTTGCTTGATTAATTGCTTGCTTGAGCTCCCGGGCTTTTTCAGAAAAGTGCCCACCTTCCATTTCGTCCAAGCGCTTTTTTGCCTCGCCCAAGTCAAAGAAATCTGAGACGCTCTGTTCCGAGAGGGGATAGTAGACCGTGTTGCTCATAGCCCAATGTCGAAGACTTTCTAAAACTTGTAGGAAATTCTCATCTAAGACACTGAACTCTTTTACCCACTTTCTCACGACTTCGGCGCCTGATAGGTCTCGCCATCCGTATAGGAAACCTGATAAATCTGGCATACTCTGAAAGGAATCTTGGGTTTTCGCTTCTTTCAGGCGTTCGTCCAGAATCGCCATCAACTCGTTGAGGAACACATCATCAAACACCCATTGCTCGGGTTGCGTTTTGCGGTCACCAACGATCCCATGATCCCAAATTTGGTCTCTAAACAACCTACCTACAAGCCAGTTTAATGCCTTTGCGTTCTTTGCCACATCTTTTGCAACTTTGTGCATCAAACTTGGGTTTTGATCTCTTAGTCGGACGAATAAAGCTTCAGTAGCCTCCGCCGCGACTTTCTCAATACCAAAAACCAAGGACCCCGGCTTTAGTTGGTTCGAAATTGCCGTGTCCATGCAATCGCAAATGCTATGGATAAAGCCAGCAGCGTTTTGATCCTCAAGTGTTGCAATAGTCTCCTCGTCTAGCCTGTTTAGAACATGCTCTAGCCAGGATTTACCTACTGGTCTGATTTCTGAAGCATACGTCAATAGTTTTGCGGTAAGCTCTGGCAAATCCTTCCCAGCCAGTTGCAACAACTCGTGGAAATCAGCATCGTTCATCACGGTTTTGGGGCTAGTCAAAGCGAAATAGTAACGATAGTGTATGGGGCTTCCTAAGCGTTTTAGTCTTATGGCACCACTCACGTCTTGTCTCGACGTTTTTGCAAAAACTCTTTTCTTTGGTTCTTCGTGCATTTCAATGCCAGGAACAAATTCGGATAGATGCCATATCGATTTGCTCGAGTCGATTTCCTCAGAAGGTAGCAATTTCTTTAATTTTTTCCCAAAATCTTTTCTATTTTCGGCATTTATTCTACCGTCACCAGTTACAATAATCGAGCGAACGGACAGGTATTTTTCGAGCCATTTATAAAGTTTGAACTGTGTAGTCTTTATTAGGTGAAGTCTACAAAAGTCAGGGAAATAGACATCGTCTGCTATTGATGGGAAGACGAAACGAATACCGTTTAAAGCAAGCTTGACTTCGCGTGGAGTCGACAGTCCCATCCCTTCGTGATCGACCGCAGATCTTAAGTCTTGTAGCATATCCCCTTGAGGTTTTGATCCAGTAACCTGCTCAAAAAGGGTTTCGGCCCCTGTCAAAAATTGAGCCCGTAGATCGAAAGGCTCGGGCAGAGGGATCGCGAACGTCAACTGAACAATTTTTTGTAAGAACAAGTCTCCATCTTTTACGTTTAGACCAGTTTTCAAAGCCTGACCAAGCACGTCACGGTCGTAACACATTAGGTATGCCACATTAGGAAAATCGGCCACGGAACGCACTAGGCGGACTACTTCAACTGCCTGTGCCGGCTCTAGGCGGTCCAAGTCGTCTAGTATTACCACAAACCCAATACCGAGTTCCTGGATTTTCTCAGCGATCTCGGCTTTCAACTCTGATGGGGTTTGACTTTGAGGCGCATAGCTTTCCAGAATACTTGCAGCAGCGCTTAAACCATCAGCTGCTAGGTGGCCGGAGGGGAAGAAATGCCCTGCAAAACTCGCAAATGGTACTAGTTTGCGTGCCGTGCTTTGGCTGTAAGCTCTAACTGCTTCACCAACTTCCTTGACTTTGGCTTGAACTGCTTCAGTGGTATATCCCTGCTCTGCTGCAAGCTCTTCCTCCCTTTTAGCTAACATCTCTGAGATGGGATCAAGAAGCGACGAAACCATTGGTGTCGAATCCCCATTCAACCACGGCGCAATCGTCACAGTGTGGATGTTAGCCTCTTTGCCTTTTTCAAGTTCAGTGCGAAGAAAGTTCAAAAGAGAGGTCTTGCCTGAACCCCAAGGTCCCTCGAGGCCAATAACCAAACCTGCTCCTTTTGAAGCCTCTAAAATTGAAGGTGCAAGCCTTTTCGCGATCTTCGAAAACCCAAATTGATCGCATTCTTCAACCACCAAGGCTCTGTCTGAATCTAGTTCTAGTGCCATAGTTTTCCCAGATGAATTGTTTGCCAGAAATTTTTGTCGCGTAACTTTAGAACACGGTTTTTTCATTACTATTCGCACAGTTAAGATCAGTTCAACGACAATCGACTTACTCACAAACAATGCTGTAGCCGGGTGGAACACTGTTGCTTTTTGTCGCTGGATTAGATTCCACTTAACAATCGCGGGCAACTCTGCAGATGGTCAGAACGGGCGCATTCAAATTTTGAAAGCACTCCCGGTCGCGAATATCCATTTCGTGTAGAAGACGCGCATAAGAGTTTTGAATGCGTAGATCTTTCGATTTGTAGTTGGCACGCTACAAGCGAGCGCAGCCAACCCATTGCTCGAAGCACGCACGGCTACACGTACATTCTGGGTGCGCAAGAGCTAAAAACACTCCGAAAACTAGACAAAGCCTAGACCGTCAAAAAACTCGCGCTCACCATATTTCTAAGCAAAACTAAGGTGCGGTGTGATCAAAATAGTGGAGTTATCCTCGGGCGAGAGAAGCCTAAGTACAATTCACCTACTCCGCTTTGGCGACCAGAAGCCCAAGAAAGGCATCCTCCAAAAACCACAATGAAGAAAACTGAAGGCAATCTGCTTTACTCACTTTGTGTTTTGAAGCTGCGTGATTTTTGGGTTCAGCTTCCTGACCTCTAGTAAGTGACGCTCTATTCCTCAGTTGTGCGAGTTTTTTTTCCTGCCTGCAACGCTGCGACACGGAGCCGGGTCAGGCAATCAAGCTAGTTTTCTGAAACTGTCAATCTTCGGGGAGCCCGCGTTACTCTTGTCCCCTCTAGCTTGCTTGCAACGCGGGCCAACTAGTTCCTCTCGTTTTTTCTTCTCTGTTTGTCTCGCTGCCGCTGAAGATGCTCAATGAGCGTTCGACAACAACGATACTTCTGTTGCCTATGACACTTTGAATGGCACAAACCTCATCTTCGACCCATGCGTTGTCGTTTCCGATCTGCATTCCTGAGTGGCCGCGCATTCCGATATGCAGCGGCAGAATTGCACCAAACTGCAGCCTTCACCTCACATTAAGTCGAGGCAGGTATTGGACCTGCTTCATTCGCCAGTGTACCGTCTTTCTTCTTGTGTGGCCTGCTCAGCAGAGATCACTTACACGTTGCCGCTGAAACCACAGCCGAACTGCCAAAGTGCGTTCTCTCTCCTGTTGGGGAAAAACTTGATTGGCTCAAAACGACCCGGAAAAATCATCGAATAAAACCAAATGAAGTGCTGTCGTTGCAATACCTTCGAACTCTGCCATGCGAGCGCAAAACAGTGCAGGTCTCCATTTCGCTTCTGCCGCTGTGTCACAAGAAAAACTCTCGGTAGACACCGACCCGTCGACGATTGACTTAGTCCACATAATACCGGATGACCCAACCTTCCTAAACTCATGTCCAATTTCATCGCCTAATTCCCAGTCCGGGCCGAATTCAAACTCTGGGAAATGGCATGTAAAATTGTCTGCATCTAATGCCGCAACCGAACCAGCTGCGCCGAAAAGTACTAGTGATGCAGCGATCTTTCTCATTCTCAGCCCTCAATCGTTGTTTGAAGAATTGCCGTTCCAAAATCTCCCATGTGCATACTCACTTTAACTGAACAGTTGCGTTATCATATGGGCTTTCGCCAATCCTCGGACCGCTTCTTTAAACTAGGTACACCCGATCCATGCCTGCGGCCGCAAGCGGAAATACACGGCCAATGTCTCAAGGTTTCATTCAGCCGACCCAGTTGCAATAGCAGACGTCACAAGTTTTGAGAGACGTAATTGATCCAGCGAGGCACATAACTTGAAAACTGTGTTAACATTAATCGCACTCTTGCGCGAAGCTGTGATAGGATGCCCAAACCGCTGATTGTACAAAGTAATTTAGGTGACCTATGGAAAAGAAGTTGGAAAAACTGGAAGAACGCGTGAACTCACTTTTCACCTGGCTTAAAGCGGCAGGCATCGCGTTGGGGGTTTTGGCCAGTGCAGGCATTCTAGGCTGGTTTCAGTTTCATAGCGCTAAGGATGCGCTGGTTGAAACCACTGCAGAACTTAAGGCTTCATCAGAAAAAGTTGCGGAGCTGATAGCAAAAGTTGATCAGCAGGAGGAAGAATGGACAAAGCTGCAGGGGTCGTTTGACGTTTTGCGAAACCAGGCAATCACGAGCTTTCAAACAGAAGCAACCGCACAAGTTGCGGAATTGATTGAAGACTTTAGGATGCAAAGCCGCACCATCTCTGAGCAGATAATGGCCGAAAACAGCGGCCTCATCAAAGCTGAAGTTCTGCAACTTCTGGCGGCAGGGGTTCCCTTAGTCACAACCGAAGTGATCCGTATCGGGAGCGACAAAGATACTGCGTCGGAGCTGGTGCAATCCGTTGGCGGCGTTACAACAGTCACGGCAAGGATATTCCGTGTAATAGACAACAAAGGCGAAATCGTCGGACATCTGTCTGGTGTGACTGACTTGGGCGGCGCAATTGAACTAGAGTCCCCTTTTTCAAAATCCGCCCACTCCATCGGCTTTTCCATAACTGGAAATCCGTTTCACATCATTAGGGGCTCAGGCGGCTTGGTCGAAAAAGTGGTCTCGGACTAGGAGACAGATGTACCAACCCCTACATCGCAGCGCGCTACTTTGCTATGGGCCACATGCAGTCTTTCTGTATAGACCCTTCCAGAAAATAATCTCTAAGCCCTGCCAGGGCCCCAACTCCCTCACCAAGTCTTTCAACACGATGGACCCCAGTCCTCGCAAAGATTCCCTGCTCGGATCACACCACTCATGGAGAAATTCAAGCACCATGGCTCGCTTACGACGCTTAGAATAATATACGTAAGTTGATGCTGCGATTATTGCGGGAATAACGAGCGATAAGGAGATTTCCATTGAATAGCAGCATCGTGCGAACACCAGTTGTTCTCAATGAGCGCAGCGAACGACTGGTATGAGCCCATCTCAACGTACACTGAGTGATGCACGGACATCTAAAACGTGACTATGGCGCGAATTGAGCGCTAGCGTGGAGGTGGGAAGTTGCCCGACATTGTTGACGCGCCGCCGCTCTAGTTGCTTCAATAGTTAGGTATCAAGACGTGTTAGCGGATGCCAATTTGGGGTATTTCGACCGTGACCGAAGCAATTAAGCACTTAGACTTGCTACTTTGGTTAACATAGATAGGCAAAAATATGCATGTAGATATAAAGACAGCGTTAATTGCGGGCGGCTTTGCCATTTTTACCAGTTTTGTCGCGCTCATACCTTGGTTGCTTAAGGAGTTCAGTTCGGACGAACAAATTGCCGAGAGCTATAACGGCATTGAAACAAAAATGACTGTGAGGCCGAAAGCGCTGGCGATTAGAGACGATGCAAATCAGTTCGCGATGTCTATCAACAACGGATCGAACACCCTTGTCGAAGTTTTTCCGGCCATCTGTGCATACTCATTATCCAGCATGCCGAAAAATCACTGTCTTTCAAAAGATATTCGAGATGGTATCGTCATAGGTTTTTATCATTCAGCAGACCTTACGCCCGAGTTTGCATTTCGACAATTCAACCCTGACGATGGCAATCAGACTCTAGAACCCGGCGAAACCAAGGCCATTATCTACACTGATCCATATGCAGACGAAGGTACTCTTACTCAAACCTATTCTCTGGCAGCTTGTACTTTCGGTTTTGGAATTGGAATTGAAGACTTTTTCGTGGGTAGGTTATCCGAAACACAGCTGCTGTGCTAAGAAGCTTGAAACTGGTAAATAACCCCTAACCCGCGCCTGCTCCTATCCCCCAGCAGTGTACGTTTTTTCTTGCCTGCGGCGCTGCGACGGGGAGCCGGATCAGGCAATCACGCTAACTACCTAACACAACCACCCTTCGGGGGGCCCGCGTTGCTCTTGCCCCCTCTAGCTTGCTTGCAGCGCGGGCCAACTAGTTCCGTGCGTTTTTCTGCTGTGATTGTCTCGCCGCCGCTGATGATGCGCAGTGAGCGTTCAACCTCAACGACCGTTTTTGGCGCACCGCGGCAGAGGAATGGTCTCTCGAACGAAACTTGTCTTTCATCGCGCAACATACATAATACTTGAATGATCGGAGATATCTTGAAGTCGGCAGACTTACTGCTGAAATGGGCGTCGCGCCAGGATGCACGGGATGACGAGATCTTTTCATACGTGGAAAGAATTTCAGAAGATGCGGATGATCTCGCTAGATTGTGGACATCTGCGCTCACCGACCTTCTTGACGGAGAGCAGCAGGTTGACTTGGGCGAAGGCCCGGAAGCGAGATCACTGCTAAGTAGTGAACGCCGACCGCTCCGCTTTCAATCAAGGATTCTCAATGCCCGCGAGTACAGCAGGATCGAAAACTTCTATCATCGACTGCACGTGGTGCTCGGTGGATACGACAAGCAAAAAGCTGACCTTCTCCTCGACAAATTGTCCAGGCTCATGGAGGCGAGAAACCTCTCCCGGGATGCACTGGCTACAGTCCTAGACACAGGTCACGTGGATGACAAGGTCATCGCCGAACTCATCACTGAAATCAACAAACAGGCTGCTGAAATACGCGGATTTTCAATGGAGCTTCGTGCTCGTAGGTAGTGGATGCGTCTCGTCTATTAGGGTATCAAGGCAGGTGGATGCTCCTGGTTTTCTCGGTGCATGGGTGCGCGAAACCTGGAACTTGGCGGGCCAATACCCATACGTTTCTGTCATCGGCGAAAAACCAGCCCAAAAACAAAAATAAGCCCGACTACATGGGCCGGGCTGAGTGAGGCGAAAAGCATTAAAACCGAAGATCGCTGATCTTCTCTAGAGCCCTCTCATCTTAGAAACAAACGCGCCTCGCTCCCGGCGCCGGGATTAGTTGCCGTACGGTTCCGCTGCAATTGAGGCCCTGAACGTTCCATCATTTGGGATTGTGGCCTTTCCACCCGACGCAAAAGTGACCTCGATCTCGGCTTGGAAGTCACCGGCCATATCCGTATCGCCTTTACTCTATGGTTGCGTCAGGCTGTTTTGGTTCTGATCGAGCTTCGCGACACCCGCAACTGAGGCTTTTCGTCGGATGACGAGTTCGCCGTTTTGAGCGGCCATTGCATTGGCCGATTCCATCGGCAACACCGTCGTGATTCAAGGGCGGCAGGAGGATTATCCATGTCGCACTTGTTCTGGATCGACCTACAGCACCTGAATTTATCCAGCACCTGTTCCCCAAACAGTGCGAAGTGACGCATTCCAGCGACCGGAAGGTTCTTAGCGGTATTATCCACGTCATTCGTAATGGCCTGCGCTGGCGAGATGCAGCGGCTGAGATGGGCCGCACAAGACACTTTTCAATCGGTTTGTCAGGTGGTCCCGCCCTGGTGTCTTCTCTCGTATCTTCCGTGAACTGGCGCAACCGGGACCGGACGCCGATACCATCATGATCGACAGCAGCCAACTGAAAGCGCACTGAACGGCGGCAAGCCTTTTAAAAAAAGGGGAACACGCTCACCGGCCATCGGTCGAACCAAAGGCGGCCTGAACCGCAAGTTGCAAACGGTCTGCGACGGCCGCGGAAGACCGCTGACGTTCTTCCTGTCTGCCGGGCAGATGAGTGACGCCAAAGGTGCGTTGGCTTTGCTGGGCAGCTTGCCCCCGGCCTAATTGCTTTTAGGGGACAAGGGGTATGATGCAGACTAGTTCCGGGAGGCGCTGACCGTACGCGGTATCTGAAGGTGCATTCCAGTGCGCCGGGGACGAAGGAATCCTGCCGGCCACGACGCCAAGCTGTATCGCAAACGCCATCGTGTCGAGAACCTGTTTGCCCGGTTGAAAGATTGGCGCCGCAACGCGACCCGTTATGACCGATGCGCTGAACTGTTCTTGTCGGCAATCTGCATCGCCGCTACCGTCATCTTTTGGTTATGAGTCTTTACCCTAATCACGGATCTCAATCGCTACTATGAAGCGAAGTGCTCACCCAATGTTTGGTTCTTCTCGTCATTTAATTTTTTCAATCAGTTCTTTTCGGCAACTCAAGCACTTAAATCGTATCTTCATAATAGACGTATTTCCTGTTATTTTAGCCCAAAACAACCCTGGCATCTGTTTTTATCAAAGCAATTGGAGGTTATTCGTTTTGTATTTTGATTTACCCTTTTTGATTAGCGGAGACGTGCTCTTTTATACGAGTGGAAAACCCCACGGCATTGCAATTGAAGCAAAGCAAAAGTCTCTCGGCTTCGCAAACGCTGAATTGATGCATGCGGCAATGATGGTTGATAGCAGAACATTGGTGGAAGCTACTACTAAGAACGGCGTGGACTTTGTTCCAATTTTCAAAGACGAAGAAACATTCGAGAATTATCGTCCAGCGAAAATTCTTCGCCATAAAGAGATTGCTACCAGTGCGAGGTCCACACGTGATTTATGGCATGGAGCATATTACTTCTTCAAGCAAAAGTATGACTGGGTGGGGGCACTTCAACGCCGTCTCGTCAGCGACAAAAGAAAAATTTGCTCCACCCTCGTACACGATATCTTAATCAAACGGAACTTCGTGCAGGACCCATCGCAAGGTTCGCGAAAGTTCCAAGTATTTCCGGCAGAGCTCTTTAATTTGTTTAGCGAACTGGGTTTTGAAGAGGTCGATGCTTTTAGGCTTCCTCGAACGAGGGAGTTTGGAGAGTACAGCGACATGACCATGTTAAAATTGCTCGAACAAAACAAGCGCCTCGATCGACAAGGTTGGACTATTGCGGAGACTGCTACCAAGTCTCACGAAATTGGCGAGCTTGAGTTGGTTCAATTGCAAATCGGCAGTTCGACGGAGAAGATCATTCGCCTTGCGCTGTTAGCCGCTCCATATGGAGGAAACTCTCTTATTCGCTTCACCAGCTTGATCGAAGATGTAGTTGATAGCTATTTAGTTTTAAAAGAAACCCGTGCAAACCCAGTTTCAAATTGGTCAGACGAAGAAGCAAAGCTGAACAGTGTTGAGCGTCAGGGCGAGCACGCGTCCAATCAATTGGACCTTCTAAGGCGGCAATTCGAAGTTTTGCGCAGCTTAATCGAAGATACAATTCCTGAGTTTTTGAGGGAATTAGGTGGTACTGAAGATGACGAGGTGGCAACAGTTGAAGCATTTTTTGCTTTGGAATTACTGGTTGGCGATTCTGACCCTTCTGAAACACCAAATACGATAAAAAAACTGTCCACTGCTGAACAAGAGTTACTTCAGGTAGCCTTTGAAGAGGTCGGCACTGCCGTTGGTAACGGCGTTGGATCGGCCATCGAAGCCTTCCGACAGACGCTGTTGAATGTCTTAGATATTGTCGTCGGATGTATCAATGAAGAGCCTGAACGAGCTCAGCGATTGCGATTTACGACGCAAGGTTTAGCGAAAACAGTCGCTGACTTGGCTGAGCAGAATTTGAAAGCTTCCGGATTGAGTGTATCGGAGCTAATGGCTCAAGCTCAAAGTCGAAAGCGGTTTTCGGATCTCTAGCTGCTAAAAGCGTGACGTTAGGAGTTAGAGCGAGTTTGATCTGCGAACCACCCGGCGTGCTGGGCAGGTCGATCTGATCTGCCACAACTGGTTCAACGGTGATACTCATTACTCATTCTTCCTGTACGTTGGTGGTTGACGTTGGACGTTTGGTTGGGCGGGGTTGTCATGGCCTCGTCCGTTCCATTTCACACACCATCCCCTGCAGTCGCTGGGCGAACATTGGCATCCAGCCATGCCTCCTTTTCCCGCCATTGATCCAGCTAAACCCGCCCCGCATCCGTATAGCTCCAGACCATGCTCCAGCCCCAATCGCTCGGAAGTGGTTCGATCCATCCGTTCAGATGCACCAGCAGACAGTGCGCAGAATGCTATCCTCGAATGGTCTATACTCGCCTTCATGCCGGCACATTTAACCCGCTGAGCGATCTCACGCGTAGGACTGCGAGGCAGCTGATCTCTGCGTATTTAGATTCCCAGTATAACAACCGGAATTTCAGTTAGTTGATTCTTTTGTGACTACTATAACTACGGGCCCAAGTTGGCGGAAACTCACAGAAGAATGGCCGTTCCACGCAAGCAATCGTTTCGTAACGTCCAGATGTGCACCCCAGGGTGAAAAGTCTTAACGAGTGATTAAGTGACGAACTATCGCGTGATGAGTGTGGAGCAAGGCGTAAAATGACGGAGAACAAGGATCGCTTGACGGCTGAGGAAGCAAAGGGCCTTCGGACCGCTAAAGAACTAGAAGGTCATCTCGCGTGGTTAGACACGTTTACGCCCGCAGCCTTGGGAGTTCTGGCCATTGCATCTGGTATTTACACCTATCTCGGCGTGTCCTCATTGCTCGAAGACAACGGCGCAGTCTCTTTCTTCGCAGCCGTTGCGTACTCAATCGCCGTCTCTGTCGGCATCTTCGTCTTTTGGAGCTACATGCTTCGACTGCTACCCTCGATGCGTACGGCTAGTGGTTTCATTGGTCTGACAATCTCCACAATTGTTGGCTCCGTCGCCATTATCGCTATGTCTAGCTGGCTTAACGCAGCCGCTCTCGCAGGCTCAGCAGCGGTGGAACAACACTTGGAAAACACTGTCCGAGACTACCAAGCTGCTCTTGAGCAAGCTCACGATATAGCTCTGAGTGGTCAAGCGTTGGGTCGCGAGGTGGAACGCGCCCGCCAAAGTTTTGAAGAACTCGCTGAACTAGAGCAGTCCGGAGACCTCTCAGGTACCGCAGGTCGGGGCGCCGTATTTCGGGTACTGACCCAAAAAGCTGAAGAGTTGCGAAACCTTGAAGAGCAGATCGCGGCACAGCAGGAACCTATCGAGGAAGCATTCCAACAAGGCAACGAAATTCTCGCAAAGATGCGCGAGCTTACCGTTGCACCGGGTCCAGTAGACCGCCGCTCGGTTCAGTTTTCTGAGGAAAGCGTGAAGCTAGCAGGTGTGATCTCGCGTCTCAACCAGTACAGCGTGGCCCCGCTTGTTGCCCGCTCTGCAGAGGACCTGCCATCCTCGGTCGTACTTCCAGAGCTTGATGGACGCAGCTCCGACATACGAGACGCGCAATCATCCACAATCAACTCCGTTTTGAATGCGCTGGACCAACGCAGCAAGACACTCAAGAACGCTGCTGACCAGGTGCTGGACATGGAGCCGCCTATCGAGACGGCATACAACCCGATTTCTAGCGCCGACGCGGTAATCAAGTACGCCCACAACTTCGTCCCTTCCTGGGCCGGAGCTATAGCCATCGACTTGCTACCGGCAGTTTTGGTGTTCGTGCTGGCAATCACTCAGGCGGCTATACGCAGTGGTAAAGATGGTATGAGCATCGAGGACACGCTGACACTGTCTGATCTGAGAGCCGCGATGAATGCTATGAAGGACGTCGAGGCGACTATGGGTGTTGCAGATGCAGCCATCCTTAACCGAACGGCGCCGCAAAAAGATGAAGCGTGATGAACCTACTAACTCGTCTCGATCCACGCTCTGGGCTGCGCTACGTTCTGATATTTCAGCTAGCGATTGCGGGCGTTCTAATAGCGTCTGACTTTCTTGGTGTCATTCCCAGTCCGTTCAAAGAGCGAGTTGAACTCCCAAAAGGGCCGATATCTCCCGGGGACCAGCGCCGCGAGTACCGCACTGATCGCAGTGATCCATCGCTTGTACCTCAAGACGGGCCACTAGACGTCCCCGTACCTGAAGCATTTCCCAACCGATTGGACTTCTCGGTTCAGGAAGTCGAAGGATTGGGGAGGGTACTTCTACTCAGCGGTCAGATAGAAGTGGATGACTCGTCTCGCTTCGCTTCGTACTTGTCGGACATGCAGGAGAAGCCTGACCTAGTGGCTCTTCACAGTCCAGGAGGAGTGGTGTCAGAGGCATTGTCCATTGGTAAGAAAGTCAGAGAGGCTGAGCTTGCTTCTGCCGTTCTTGCTGGGGCGATGTGCGTGTCCTCATGCCCTTATATTTTAGCAGGCGGAGAAGATCGCATAGTCTCGCTGCGCGGCATTGTAGGTATGCACCAACACTACTACGAGCAGCCCCGCCTGATACCAGTCGTTTTCGCCGTCGAGCGCATCCAAAAGGGGCAAGGAGAAACAATGCAGCACCTCATCGACATGGGTGTGGACCCGGCGCTCATGCTGTATTCGCTGAACACTCCTCCGGAGGAGATCTATGCGCTTATCGAGGAAGAACTCGTGGATACCCGAATAGCAACCCAAATAGTCGATTAACACCAGACACCGAGGACTTTGCCTTGTTCAAGAAGCTAACCATTGCTGCGGCGCTGTTCGCCACGACTGCCACTGCGGGAGGTCTACAAGTACGTGATGCAGACACAATTGTCGTCGATGGCACTCCCGTGCGCTTGAACGGCGTGGATGCGCCCGAGCTTGGCACTCGTTCTGGTCAGGATGCTAAACGCTGGATGGTGAACTTCCTTCGAGGCAAGAGTATCGAGTGCCAACTGAATGGTGAGCGCACCTATGATCGTTGGGTTGGTGTTTGTTACGCTGACGGACAAGACATTGGTGCTGCCGTGATTGCTGCGGGGCATGCATTGGATTGCGCGAGGTACTCGGGGGGGCGATATAGGCACTTGGAGACCCCGGCCGCGAAGTCTCGGTTGAGTAGGGCTGGGTACTGCCGGTAGCGAAAGTCTCGCATGGATAAGCATGAAATCGTCGAGTTGATCCGCGATTGAATTTTGGCTTTCTTGGTCGTGAACTTGCGCCATCATAGGCCTCCGGTTTCGCTGGTTTTTTGGAAAACCCACACCCGCCTTCATCAGAGATACCTGTCTTGGTAGCAGGTCGTTTTTTGAAAGGGGGATATGGTAGGTTAAGGATGTCACGAATTTTGAGACGGGTGTCCTGCTGAAATGGGGCGTTTCCGGCACAATATTCGTGACGGGCCGTCATCATTTTTGTGCCGCCTCTACTTTCCCCGGCGCAAATTCTACGACGGTCCCGTCACGGTTTTGATGACGGGCTTTTTCTTTTCCGTTGGTTCCTTTGGGGTTGTGAGTTGGGGCTTTGACGACTGGAAAATCCGCACCATCAGACCATTGTTTGTAGAGCCTTCGCCCACCGTTTCCGCGGGCAGTTGGCAGTGAAATCTCAGTGAGTTCAAACAGAGGGGAAGAGGCAACGCCACTACAACCAAGTCTTGGCGGCCGGGTCACAGCAATGAAACCTTTGGCTTGCAGTTCCCGAAAGCCATTAGCTACGGTATTTCGCGTGACACCAAGGCGCTCTGCGGCTTGCCGAACGCTTAGAGTGATCTTTCCGTTATTGTTGTTGTCTGGTCCGCGCCATTCCAGTCTTAACCAAACGTATAGTGCCTGCGAAACCAGGGGCAAAGATCGCCAAGCCCGTGTCTCCATCAGCGAGCGCGTCATTTTGGTCCAGTGCTCGCCTCGACGCTCATTTTTTGGGTCTTGTCCCAAGGTTTGTCTCCAACATTGCGCCGGAGGTTCGCAGTGGCTATCTTTGAGATGCTCAAATCCGAAAGATCGCTACCCGCGCCTCACTACTCGGCGCGGGTTTCGTTATGCCGCTTCCTGTTCATCGATCCACGCCTCGAGAGTAGATCTGCGCCATCGCGTCGTTCCACTGATCTTAATGGGCCTGGGAAGATCGCCGTTTTTTACGTGGCGCCAAACGCTAGATTCACCAAGGTTGAGCATCACGGCAACGTCTTGAATTCGGAGTAGTTCTGGCTTGCTTTGGACTAGTTCAGTCATTTTCTTTCACCTCAACTTATTGGGATGAGGTGAAGTTAGGAGAGAGTTAGATCCCAGTCATTGGACATCGAAATCGAAAAAGTCCGAGATTTCTTTTTGGGTAAATCCGGCGGAAATTAAGGTGTCTCTTCGACCTTTCCAAACCTTTTCAATCGCGCTGTATCCCACCGTCGTACCCATCTTTGCCATGTGTTCTTCGAGGTGGCCGCAACCGCTCCGTTTTTTGGCCGCACCTTTGGTTGAAGATTCTGTGGGCTTCCATCCCAATTGGCGACCGACCGAGATAGCCAAAACAAAAACGACATTCCTAGCAAGTGTTGGGTAGATAGTACTTGGCGGATCGGACGTTAGGAAAAAAGCAGAGATCTGTCTGATAAAATGGTTTGGAGGGTGCCTTACGAGAGATCTCGCCAGCATTCGTTTCGTAGCATCAAAAAATTCGGCGTCTAGCGTTGAGAGATATAGAACGATTCCGATTAGCCTTCCTGGCTCCAAGCCCCGGCCTTCCTCGAACAACTGATCCAAATCAGCGTCGAATGATTTTCTTTGCTTGCATGCCCAAGTCGCGATTCCAGCAAGGATTTGAAAGTTGGTTCGTGCTTCGTCTTCGTCGAGCCAACAATAGTCGCGAAGCTTGCAAAACTCGCGCAAATACAACTCTGCATTCGGCTTCATGCACGCACCAACGGCACCACCTGTCCGGTTCCGCCCCAAGCGTACTGCCCCCAAGCATCCATGAGAGCACGACGCCGCTCAAACAGATCAGATCGGGCATAAGCCCGCTCGACCTGATCCCCAAAGGTGTGATGTAGGGCGGCCTCGGCAACGGCTCGATCCACCATCGAGCTTTCGCTGCACCAATCCCTAAATGTTGATCGAAAACCGTGAGTGGTCAGCCCTTCACGCTTCATCCGGATCATCAATGCCTTGAACACCGTATCCGACATAGGTTTTGATCGGCCATTCTTGCCGCGTTGAACGCTTGGAAACACCAAATCACGGTCCAGCCCCTTGACCGCCCCCAAGACTGCCAGAGCTTTCTCACAGAGCGGCACACGATGCGGCAGGCGTCGCTTTGTGCGCTCGGCAGGAATTATCCATATCCCATTCTCGATTTCGCACCATCGGGCGCCACGCGCCTCGCCTGATCTGGCTGCAGTCAGGATGATAAATTCAAGGCACCGTGCCGATGTCCCATCGCGTTCGCCAAGGTCGGTCATAAAGTCGGGCAGATCCCGCCAAGGCAGCGATGCCATGTGTACAGGCCGCTGCTTGATAGTCGGCAAAGCCTTTGCAACACCGTTTACGGGGTTTTCGTGAGGATAGTGACCGGCACCTTTGGCCCAATCGAATACCGACGCGACCCGCTGTTTAATCCGCTTGGCCGTGTCATTTTTCTCCGCCCAGATCGGGGATAGAGCATTGAGAACATCCGCAGGCCCAACCGTTTCGATAGGACGCTCCCCAAAAACCGGGAACACATCGTTCTCCAAAGAGGCAATCCATTTTCGGGCGTGCTTTTCGTTGCTCCATGTCGGCAGTAAGTTGCCATGCACTTTCCGCGCTGCTTGCTCGAACGTCATCGCGCTACGCTTTCGAACAGAGTCTGGGTCGCCCCCCTCTCGTGCGATCTTCCGTAACTCTCGGGCTTGTTCGCGTGCCTCTAGAAGGGAGACAAGGTTGGCCGATCCCATTCCGAGCTCACGGCGTCGACCATGCACAACGGTCCGAAGTATCCAGGACTTTGCACCGGTGGGTCCAACGCGCAGATACAGCCCCTCTCCGTCGCCATACATTCCTGGCTCTTGGAGACTACTGACTTTTTTGACCGTGAGCTTGGGCATCTGGCTTCCTCAATATGTCCCAACAGTTTTGTCCCGCCAATTGTCCCGCCTCTAGCGGCGGGACAGAACTAAAACCAGTGATAGCACTTGATAACGCATGATAACGAACGTATCAATATTACAAGAGAAATTGAGAATACATGGGAATAGACGAGGATACAGTATGGTAGCCTCCTCCGCTACCACCAAACCCCCCACCTTTTTGGAACGGTTTGAAATCAAGGCACTAAGACGGCCCTTCACCTCGACCGGCACGCCGTCTTCCTAGGTCGGAGACACAACGATCTCTGAAATCAAGCCGCGCACCGCGTCAAGTGCCTTTGGGTTCGGATTGACGTCGTGTACTTGCATATAAGAGATCATTTCATCCAGTGCCGTGACATACTTGGAAGCTGTCGCCGGATTGAACTCGAACGCCTGCTCCTTCTCGTCAAAGCTGGCCAACAACTCCATGGCAACCGAAGTGCGCTCTTTGCCATCAGTGAACTTTGCCTCACCTTCGACTCCTTCAAGAATACCCATCTCGAAAAGTTCGATACGACGCGGTAGCAGCTTGTTGGCTTCTGATAACGCGCGTTCAAGTTTCTTTCTGTCTATTTTGCCTGCTGAGTTGAGTTCGCGGCCTTCTTGATTGTGGGCGGGCTTGCCGTTGCCATTCAGCGTTGACGCGTTCCACTTCGTCCCACGGGGCGGTAAGGCGTGAGCCAAAACGATATGCTAAGGCTATAAAAACAGTTAGATCTTCTTGGGGCATTGCAGGCTCTCAGAAGGGTTGGCTGACTTGGGCCTATTGAAAGTAAAAGACTGGCGCGGCTTACCGCGCTCAGTATCGTCAGGTCGCGACGTGAGAAACGTCCTTGTCCGGCGAATAAATGTCGAGGATGTTCCAATGTCCGGTAGTTGGCGTCGGGTTGTTAATCATTGGGACATCAAGGACAGTTGGTTTGCCGCTGGCAATTGCAGCTTCTAATGCGGGCAACAACTCGTCAGCAGCGCTGAGCCTGTGCCCTTCCGCGCCATAAGCTCTTGCAATGTCTGCATAACCCGGCCCGTTTGCGGGAGCTGCGGCTGATCCGGGGAACGTTGTTCCATAGGTCAGACCGTAATGCGCCTTTTGCAGACCTGCTATGGTTCCGAAGGCGTTGTTGTTCATAACCAGCCAGATAATGCCCAGATCGAGTTCGACGGCCGTTGCGAGCATCGACGGGTTTTGACCGAAGCCACCATCACCGACCAGACTGAGGACAACGCGATCAGGTGCCGCCAGTTTCGCGCCGATCGCACCCGGAGGACCGAAACCCATCGTCGCGAACCCGCCTGGGGTCAGGATTGAACCCGGCGTCAAAATGTCGAACTGTTGCCCGACACCGTTCTTGTTCCACCCAACGTCCGTGGTGATGATGGCATCCTCGGGCAGTGCCTTGCGGGTATCTGCCAGAATACGCTCGGGCATCATTGGAAAGGCCGATGAGGTCGCCATTTCCACGTTGCGCGCTTTGAAGTCCGTCCGGAAGCCAGCGATCTTCTGTTCCAGAGCGGGGCGCTTGAAACCGTCCGGATACATCTCGCGGGCGACCCGGTTGAGGACGCGCAATGCGGCCTTGGCGTCCGCGACGACTCCGATCTCGGTGGGATAGTTCCGACCGATCTCCTGCGGCTCAATGTCGATATGAATGACCTTCGATCCTGGAATGTTGAACGTGTAGCCAGGGTACCAACTTGAACAATCAGCCTCTTTGAACCGTGTTCCCACGGCAAAGATGTAGTCCGCATTCAAGCAGGACTGGTTGACCAATTCGGTGCCCCAAAACCCGGTCATTCCCAGCACAAGCGGGTGGTCGTCCCGCAACGCGCCTTTACCCATCAGGGAATGCGCGACTGGCAACCCCATGTGTTCAACGAACTCGCGTAACTCCTCACTGGCTTGTGCCAAAAGGATACCGCCACCGACATAAGCGACTGGGTTTTCGGCTTTAACCAACGCTTCGACAATCTCTCGCGCTGTCTCGTCGTCAATCGACGGTTTCTTGAGAGCGCGCGTGTTTTCGCGGATACGGTCGAAACTGTCCGAGGGGATCACCTCTGAAAAGATGTCCATGGGGACATTGACCAGTACCGGCCCGGGCTGGCCGCTTTCAGCCAGATGGAACGCCTTTTCAAGAATCTCGGCCATTAAATCTGCGCGGTCGACCCGCCAGGCGCGTTTTACGAAGGGTCGATAGATCTCCCACTGGGCGGCGTCGGCATGGAGGTTCACTTCCTGATGTGGATGTTTGCCGTAGTAGTGCGTGGGAATATCGCCCGCGATCACCACCATCGGGATACAGTCCAAGGCCGCGTTGGCGACCCCGGTGGCGCAATTGGTCAGTCCCGGGGAGAGGTGGGACAGCACCACCGAGGCCTTGCCCGTCACGCGGGCATAGGCGTCCGCCGCGTGGCTGGCGATTTGTTCGTGTCGTACGGTGACGAAATCGATGGGGCTTTCCGCCAACGCGGCCAGAACCGCTATATTCGTGTGGCCGCATAGACCGAACACGTGTTTGACCTCACGACGCTCAAGAAAATCGACGATGTGCTCAGCAACGGTTTTGCCTTCCAATTTCGCTCCGTCCATCACGCGACCTCCTGTCCGTAGAACTCACCGAACAAGTCCGGCTCCGAGGGGCGATCCTCGGGGATCGGACGGCTGACCCAAGTGTAGTTCATCATGTGTTTCATGGTGACGTTTTCGTTGGTGATGTTGCCGCCCCAGATGCCGCAGCCCAGGCTGCTGGTCATGGGCATGCCATTGGTCCAGGCACCCGCATTGGCCTTGGACTGAGGCTGTCGCACCATCATGCGGCTGACCGGAGCCAAACGCGCCAACCGGTCGATGTGATCGTCATTGTGGCTGTAGATGCCGCAGGAATGGCCTTTGCCGCCCGTGTTATAGATCTGACTGACCGTATCCAGCGCGTCATCGAATGTATCGAAGTGATAAAGCGCCATCAGAGTGGTCAGTTTTTCCTTTGAGAACTTATGCTGCGGGCCGATTTGCCCCTGATTTTCAACCATCAGAAACTTGCGATCTTCGGGGATGTTAAAACCGGCGACCTTGGCCGTTTGCTGCGGCGGACAGGCGATGGTTGGAAACGTACGGTTTCCCTTTTCATCCCACATGGCCGCTTCGAGCATGGCCTTCTCTTCATCCGAACACAGGTAGCCGCCCTCGGCTTGAAGCGCCTTGACCATATCGTCGTAGACTGAGCGCTGGATGATGATGTTGCCGTCGGCCGAGCAGCCCGACCCAAAGTCGGAGGTCTTTGAAATGCGAGTGTTCTGCGCGGCGATGTCCAGATCGGCGGTTTCATCGATGACGATGGACGAATTGCCCGCGCCGACACCATAGGCCGGGCGCCCTGAACTGTACGCTGCTTTGACCATGGGCTTGCCTCCCGTCGCCAAAGTCAGGTCGCAGATCTCCATCAGGTGTTGCGTCAATGGGATCGACGGTTTGCGAATGGACTGAAACAAGTCCTCAGGGGCACCGGCAGCACGACAAGCTGCACGCATGACTTCGACCATTTCAAAGGTGGTATGGGCGGTTCGCGGGTGCGGGCTGAAGATGACCGCATTCCGGGCGTTCGCGGCAGACACGCCGGTCACCGGTGGCGTCATCGCAGGGTTGGTCATGGGAATCAAGGATGCGATCACACCAGCAGGTTTGGCGTATTTCACGAGCCCCTTTTCTTCGTCGACTTCGACGATCCCCGTCGAGGGCGTGCGCAGAACATCACGCAGCACCATGTGAATCTTAAATCGCTTCGCAGGGCGCCCTTCGCGATCTCCGATACCGCTTTCGTCCACGCCCTGCTGGGCCAGACGCGTGAAGGTCTTCTCGTTACCAGCATACCACGCAATTGCCTGAGACAGGCGGTCCAGCCTGTCCTGATCCCAATCCTCGATCTCGGCCATAGCAGCGCGGGCGCGTGCCAGCATATCGGCCGCAATGTTGCGGTCGTTTTCAGTGAGCTCTTTGCCCATGATGATCCTCTTGGTGTTTTAGAATTGCAGCATCGGGCACACGACGCTGTGACCGCGCCTCGCCGAATGTTCGCTTGGCGTGGCTGAGACAGCGACGCGCGTGTTCTTCATATCCCAACTCGGCAACGCGGCTTTGGTTGGGTAATTCAATGGAGTAGTCGACGGGCGGCATCCGTTCGATGATGCCAGTGAAGTCAATCCAGCCTTCGCCGGGATAGAGCCGCGCATCGCGGGCCAGTTGGATCATGCCCTCTCGCGTATCGGCGATCCCGGGTAGGCAATCGGAGATATGCAGGAAGTGAAACAACTCCGAGGGGACGTGCAGAAGCTCTCCGAGATCAACGCGACTGAGGTGCAGATAAAGCGTATCGACCAGAATACCGCCATTCGGTTGATCAGAGGCGCGGACAATATCCAGAGCCTCATCCAGAGTGCGCAAGCGAGAGAAGCTTGGGAATTCCAAGTCCACTGTCAGCCCGTAGGGCGCCGCCAGTTCGCAGGTTTCAGAATAGACGTCGATCAGGAAGTCACGATCATCGCGGGTGTTTGTCCACGCGCTCATGATCATGCGTTTGGCGCCCAGCTCCCCGCCCACCTCCAACGAAGGCTCAAAACTGCGCGGATCGACATCTTCGGTGATGCGCGCAAGCTCGACATCAAGGACTTTCAAGCCTGTGGTTGAGAGAGCCGTTTTGGTGGCCTGAACCTGCGCCTTGTCGATTGGAGACTGAGTGAATTCACCGGGCACATGCATCGGAATGAACCGAGGGCTGACGGCATCGTAACCGGCCCGCGCGGCGATATAGACCAACTCGGGCGGCGTACAGCCAATCAGCGTCAGATGCGCCAAGGAATAGAGAGAGGGGCTTGCGCCAGCCTCTTCGGGTTTCACCATGAACGACAGCTCCACGTGTCTGCGAATCTTAAATTCATCACACGTAGTAAAAAATATCTGATATTTTTTAAAATATCAACTTTTAATACTGAGCAGAAAATAGAAACGCCCGAGCAATAGCCCGGGCGTGTTTAACCTTTATGCTGGCAGAGCATTAGATGGTGACCCAGTCACCTCCGGACTGGTGAGAGCGCACAGAGGCATCAATGAATCGGACACCGTCTGCGCCTTGTTCGACACTGGGGTAAGCAAGCCAATCGGCCGGAACGGTAACGCCATCCCAACGCGCGGCCACGGCCATGGCAAATTCCGTATAGAGGTTGGCCCAGGCTTCGATAATCCCTTCGGGGAAGCCACGCGCGGTACGGATCAGACGTTCCGCACCGCGGCCGATGCCGTGCCCGTGACCTCGGCTGATGATACGATCCGGCTCACCGAACCGATTGAACTTCAGGCGCTCCGAATTCTCCAGATCCCACTCGAGCCCTCCTTTGCTCCCGAAGATCCGCAACCGCAACCCACCCCGGTTTCCTGGGGCAAGGCGTGTCGCCATCAGGGTTCCCGGAACCTCGTTTTGATAGCGGGTGAACATGAACACCGTGTCTTCCAAAGGCTTGGGCGCGCCGCAGACATGAAATTCGGACCGTAGGTCGGTCAAGGGCAGGCCCGAGACAAAGCTGGCGAGATGCGCGGCATGGGTGCCGATATCGCCGACACAACTGGTCGGGCCAGAAATCTTGGGGTCCAGCCTCCACTTTACATGAGGCGCATCAGCCACATCATCGGGCGTCATCCAGTCTTGCATGAACTCGACGTGGATTTGGTTGATTTTACCGAGGCCGCCTTCCGCCACGATTTGTTTGGCCTGACGGATTACTGGAAAACACGACATCGCATAGCCGACAGCAAAGATTTGTCCCGTACGCGCGGTGATCTCCTCAAGCCCCTCGGCCTCGGCAACTTCGTTGGTCAGGGGCTTGTCGCACAGTACATCAATGCCTGCCTCCAGAAACGCTTTGGAAGCTTCAAAATGAACGTGGTTCGGGGTGGTGATCATCACGGCATCCACGCCATCCGGGCGCTCCGCTTCGGCCTGTGCCATCTCCTCGAACGATGCGTAGCACCGGTCGGCAGGCAGGAACCACTCGGCCCCGCGCGCCTTGCTGCGCTCGGCATCTGAACTGAGCGCGCCTGCGGCGACCTCCCACTGGTCGGTCATCCGCGCGGCCGTTGCCTGCGTGACAGAGATTCGTCCGCCGCCAACAACGCCCAGCCGCAAACGGCGGGACAACCGGGGGAAAGGACCGTCAAAGTTCAGGTCTTCGGGTAGAAGTCTCTCAGCCATTCTGAACCTCCATTTCCGGGGCCCGTACGCCTTCCGGCAGCATTTCCACCGCCATGAAGATGCTGGGGGTAATCGTCTCGTATTGATGCCAGGGATAATTGCCTTTGGCGTCATACATAGGCTTGTGTGTCGTGCCCGGAGCCATGAATTCTTCTAGATAAAGCGTCTCAACGTCCCGCTCTCGGCATTGCTGCATTTTACCGAAGCCAACGATTTGCGTGTGCACTTCGCGGAACCCCGGAACCGGGCAGAACGGATGATCCTTGTGCAATCCAACATTCAGTGGGACCGAGCCGGAATGGTACATGGTCAGTCCGACGTTACCCACGAAGACCTTTGGTGACATGTAGTGGCTAACGCCACGCAGACGCTCCTCTTGGCGGATATCAAAAGCGGATGGCCATGTATCTTTCACCCATGCGAACAGCTCATTGTCATCACCATGGGCGTCGAAACCGTAGACAATGACTGCGCGTTCTACGCTGTTAAGCGTGCTGTCTTGCACGATGACAGACGAAAGCGGTGCAACGTTCTGATCCACGACCGAAAGGTCTCGCTCCCCTACGTTCAGAACAATTGCGCGACCCTCGACAGATATTCTGTCTTCATCGGTGATGTGCTGGACACGAAAGAATGGCTGGGCAAAGTCGAGTGTCTCAATCGGCATGCGCCAACTCCTTCCTCTCATCGTTAAGGAAATCGACCGGCAAAGGCTCCGGAGCCGCGCAACGGCTTTCTATCGTCTGATAGGCGCCAAATTTCGGTGCCCGTTCAATCGCGTCCATGACCTCGAAAACGTGGTAGGCAAGCGCTCCACTTGCACGGGGTTGGCGTCCTTCTTGTGCCGCCAGGGCCAGATCCAAAAGGCCGAGCCCACGGCTGTCTTCATTGATCCCGTGTTTGTTTTCGACCGCCTGCCAGTCTTCGCGACCGGTTGGACGAGGCTGATGAGACCAGCGCGAGGTCTCCCGCGTTTTCAGCCAGACATCCCCTTGAAAGATATTGGCACCATGAACCGGGTCTGGGTCTGGGATGCTGATGGTGCCGTTTTCACCGTAGATCTCGAACCGCGGAGTTTCGCTGTCCCAGACGTCGAAGCTCATGGTCATCGACCCTATAGCTCCGGAGGAGAACTGCAGCAGGCTTAGGGAGTGCGTGTCGACCTCGACGTCCATCCATTCGCCGTTGCGAGGGCCGTTTTCGATCATCCTTTTGTCGAAAGTGCATCGCGCCATTCCGGCGACCCGGTCAACGGGACCAAGGCAGCAAATCATTGCGGTCAGGTAGTATGGCCCAAGGTCCAGCAAGGGCCCGCCACCGGCCTGGTAGTAGAAATCCGGGTTGGGATGGTGGCGCTCCGTCCCGTGGGTCCCGACATGGGCAAAAACCCCTGTCGGTTTGCCAATGGCACCCTCGTCGATCAAGCGCCGAACGGTCTGCCAGCGACCGCCCAGAAATGTGTCGGGTGCGCAACCGACCAGTAACCCATTTTCAGAGGCCATGTGCAGGATCGCTTTACCATCCGTTCGATTCATAACCAGCGGCTTCTCGGAATAGACGTGCTTGCCCGCCTCCAACGCGCGCAGGCTGATTTCGGCATGCGCCGCCGGAATTGTCAGATTCAGAACGCAGTCAATCGTCGGATCGTCAAACACTTCATCTGGCGTGCAGGCCTTGGCGATGCCGTATTGATCCGCCTTGGCGCGGCTTTCCGAAGGATCAAGGCTTGCGCAAGCCACGACCTCAACGTTTGAGAATTTGGATAGTGTTTTTAGATAGATATCACTGATACGACCACAGCCGATAAGGCCGACCCGGAAGGATTTCGATGTCTCACGTGTCATCATTCCTGTCTTCGTAGAGGGGTAAATAATTCGGAGGCATCGGCCCTTTGTTGCGACCGCCCTGCCCCATCTGCTCCCAGGCGTGAGCGAGTATCCCGACCGAGCGGGACAGGCAGAACAATCCGCGCGACAAGGGCGCAGGAAAGCCAAGTTCGCAGAAGATCACGGCTGTCGCGCCGTCGATATTCATGGCAATTGGCCGACCGCCGCGTTGACGACCGAGTTCGGCCTGAACCTCTTCTCCGATATCGGCAAACCGGCCAGAAACTGTGCCTTCTGCCGCCGCATCACGAACAAGTTGCATCAATCGTGGTGCGCGTGGATCGACAGGCTTGTGAAACCTGTGACCAAAGCCCGATACGATCTTGCCGTAGGTCTCGCGCCAATTGCCCAAGCCATCCCGAACAGCGTCATTCAGCGAAGCTCCCGCATCCATGCGGACTGCGGTATCATTGTACAGCTCTGCACACTGCTCTCCTGCCCCGCCGTGCACGTCGCCCAGCATGTTCACCGCAGTCGCCATCGCATTATTGAGACCTACCCCGCAGGTGGCAGCCATACGCGCAGCCGCGATTGAGGGAGCCTGTGGGCCGTGATCCACGCCTGCGACCAAAGCAGCTTCGAAAAGGCGCGCTTGCGCGTCGCTGGGCAAGTCGCCCCGCACCATCAGCCAGATCATCTGCGGGAAAGATACGTTCCCGATCAGGTCCTCTATTGCGTTGCCGCGAAACGCGATCTGGCCGGGCTTCATGTCGATGATAGATGTGCGCCACCATTGGCGGATAGCTTGCTCGTCGTTTGTCATACCGTTGCACCTCTAAACTCGCGCATGCGCTGCTGACGAAGTGAATCGAAAACGTTTTGAAGACGACTGATTGAGGCGGTGCAGCCGGTGAAGATTTCAAAAGACGCTGCAGCCTGATGAACTGCCATTCCAGCCCCATTCATCACTTTTAACCCGATTGTGCGGGCGCTGCTCAGAAGATGTGTCTCGAGCGGGAAATATACGATATCTGCCACCCAAGCACCCGGCCGCAACAATGATGGATCAATTACCGACCCGGGGTACTTGTCCATCCCCAGCGGTGTTGCGTTGACCACTCCGTCCACAAATTTGACCCGATCCAACGAAATCGAGGGGGAACCCTGAAGCCTTGCATAAGGGCGCAAGACCTTTAGTCGACTGACCAGCGCCTGCGCTCGGTGGAAGTCAGGATCGATGATCTCCAGATCTCGAACACCTGAATCAAGCAAAGCCAAAGAGACTGCACTGCCCGCGCCACCAGCACCAAACATGAGAACCGTTTCAGTCTTCGATGATCCCAAAAAATCTCCGAAGGCACTGTGGAAACCTATGTAGTCGGTGTTGTGGCCAACCATTCGGTCGTCACAAAAAACCACCGCGTTGACAGCTTGAAGCTCCTCAGCAGTCTTGGAAAGCTCATCAAGATGATCAATGACCGATGCTTTGTAGGGGTGTGTCACGTTGACCGCCGCACAGCCTAATTCAACGGAATAGCGCAGTAAATCAGCGACCGACATTCCACGAAATGGCTCTTTTACAGTGTCGATCCTACCGTAGCTCAGATCGATACCCTGCGCCCGGCCCTCCGCCTCGTGCATCTCAGGCGTCATGGAGCCAGAAATCCCTTGTCCGATTAGTGCGGCCTTCATATTAGGTTGTTCCTTCCGCCACGTGGTGTCGCGTTTGAGCCGCTAATCGAAACGCAGCGTTACGCGCGCCATAGCCGGCGTAACCAGTTCGGCGCTCAACAATTTCAAAGAAAAAGCCGTTAAAGATAGGACGACTGTAGATCTGAAAATACTCGGCACCCGCCGCCTGATCGTAGAGTATGTTATCCCTGCGCATTTGGGCGATCAGGTCTTCACTTAACCCGAATGTCGCTTGCAGATCAGCGTAGTAGTTTTCTGGGATGGACAGGCTGGGAAAACCGGACTTCCGCAATTGGGCTGAGGTTTCAAATATGTCGTCCGACTGGAAGGCGACGTGCTGAACACCGGCACCAAAACCGTCTTCAAGGAATGAAGCCGCCAGTGTTCGACGCCCAACTGCACCATTCAGGTTTAAACGCACTTCGCCTTCGGGGCTTTCGATGGCTTGGCTTTGCACAACACCCAACGGGTCGGCAACGTTCACGATCGGGGCTTTTGCCATCTCAAAAGTCGAAATGTAATAGAGCAGCCAGCTTTGCATCTCATCGTTACGCATCG
This sequence comes from Ruegeria sp. AB8, assembly GCF_056542605.1. Lineage (NCBI taxonomy): Bacteria > Pseudomonadati > Pseudomonadota > Alphaproteobacteria > Rhodobacterales > Roseobacteraceae > Ruegeria > Ruegeria sp. AB8. The sequence continues at coordinate 23,033 of NZ_JBQGAB010000015.1, read as the reverse complement.
TCTGTGCCAGATGGTCGATGCGGCGCAGACCGGCAGGCTGGGTCGCTTTGGTTTTCGCAACAGGCTCGAACTCGATATCCCACACCCGATGCAGATCGGATTTCTCATCGATAAAATGAACGACGTTGCCACCGACGCCCCTAATGGCCGGAATATCCAGTTCCCCTGTTCCCACCGGCTGTGAGAAATTCGGCGCGCCCAACGCGGTCGCCCGCTGAACAGTCTTATCCGCATCTTTGACACGCAACCCCATGTCACAAACCGAGGGGCCGTGACCCAGGAACGCCGAATGGGCAAAACCTTCCTTTTCGGTATTCACAACGATGTTTATCGCGCCCTGCCGCCACAACTCGACGGACTTGCTCACATGCTTTCGCTCCATTCGAAAACACATTGCTGACAGCATATCTGCCAGCTGCGCGCCGCTTGTTTCGTCGGCTGTAAATTCAACGAACTCAAAGCCTGACGCATAGACGCGTTCAGGCAAGTCCGGGATGCCGAAATCGGTTCCCGGCTCGGTCCGGGAAACCTCATCTAACAGGTTCACCAGCGACCTGTAGCTGTCTCGGGCCAGTGTTCGGCCACCGGGTTGAGGAGCTGCTTCGTTGACGCGTGCAACCGACCAAGGCCCTTTGTATCCGGCGCGGGACAACACGCGAACGAAGCCCGCAAGGTTCAACGACCCAAGCCCCGGCAGAAGCCCAAAGTGCCGCTTGAGCCGACGTATATCCATCTCAAGCCGGGGTGCATCGGACAGTTGCACATGGAACAGCCGCTCTCCGGGAATGTCCCGAAGGCGGGCTGGTTTGGATCCGTCGGCAAGCGAGAAGAAGGAATTCAAAGCCAACCCCAGATTAGGGCTGTCGACAGCATCAACGACGCCTAACGCCTGTTCATCCGAGTGAATAAGATCCGACCATGGCAAGCCCATATAGGCCAGACGCATCCCCATTTCTTTAGCGATTTGGGCCGCCTCGCCAAGATCTGCGATTACCTGTTCTTCGGTCGCAGCGACATCGACCTCGAAGGCAGACCCGATAAGCAGCAATTCCGTTCCCAGCTCGCTCATCAGGTCGAGTTTGCGCTTCAGTCGATCAAAGGCGCGCTCCCGTCCACCGCCGGACTGGCCTTCAAGGTTATGGAAGGGCTGCAGCAGGCAAATCTTAAGGCCGAGATCTGATGCAATGTTCCGAATTTGCGATGGCGGTCCGTCAAAAGCGGTCAAATCCGGTTCGTGTAACTCGACACCTCCGAACCCCGCGTCGGCGATTGCACTCAGTTTTTCGGCCAGATCACCGGGGATCGACGTTGTCGAAACCGAGAGGCACATTATCCCTGATATCCAAACATACGCGGCAACCACAGGACCAGATCCGGCATCAGCATCATGATCACCAGGGCGAAGATGAGAACCGCGAGGAAGGCCCAGATTTCCGAGATGATTTCGCGCAGCGGAATGTCCGTCACGGCGTTGATAACGAAGAGCAGAATGCCATAGGGCGGCGTGATCAGACCGATCATCGAGTTCACGACGACCAGCACTCCGAAATGCACCAGATCAATCCCAAGCGCTTCGCAGGTTGGAATGAAGAGGGGCACGATAACAAGAATGATCGTTGTCGCGTCTAAAACGCATCCCAGCGCGAGGATCAGCAGGTTTACGAGGATCAGGAATACAATCGGGCTAACATCCGAACCCTCCAGCAGTGCCGAGATCGACTGTGGAATCTGTTCCTGAATGACGATGAAGTTCAGAATGAACGCACCCCCAATGACCACCCCGACGGCGGCGGAGGAGCGCGCGCTGTCGACGAACACTTGATAAAGGCCACGGAAGGTCAGCGCGCGGTAGAACAACGCTGCCAGTAGCAGAGCGTAGAATGCAGCAACTGCGGCGGCTTCGGTCGGAGTGGTGACGCCGCCATATATACCGTACAGCAGGATCGCGGGCATCAGCAGTGCCGGGAACGCGTTGGCGGTTTTAGCCGGCAACTCGCGCAGAGGAACAGGTTCTTCCAATGCAAAGTTCCGCTTTCCAGCCAGATAGTAGTTCATCGCCATGAGGACGACGCCCATGATCAGGCCCGGCAGAATCCCTGCCAAGAACAAAGACCCAATAGAGGCCTTGGAAACGAGCGCGTACAAAACCATCGGGATCGAGGGCGGAATAATAGGGCCAATCGTCGCCGACGCTGCCGTGATTGCGGCTGCGTAACCACGGCTGTAGCGGCCATCCTTGGTCATCATCTCAATGATGATCTTGCCGATCCCGGCAGCATCCGCGACGGCAGAGCCGGACATGCCGGAGAAAATCAACGACGCAACCACGTTGACGTGCCCAAGGCCGCCCTTGAACCGACCGACCGCAGCGACGCAGAAGTTCAGCAAGCGGTCTGTGATCGACCCCGCGTTCATGATATTCGCGGCGACGATGAACAAAGGCACGGCAAGCAGAATCGTGCTTTTGTAGAAGCCCTGCAGGATCTTCTCGCCTGCGAGTGCGACGTCCAATCCGGCCGTGCCCAGGTACACTAATGAGGCCAATAGGATGGAATAGCCAATAGGTGTCCCGATGCCTGCCAGAAGAAAGAGAGCGAGCAGGCAGGAAAGAAGTTCAAAACTCATTTCTTAACTTCCTCGTCCTCTTCGACGTCGACACGTGGATGGTCGTCAACCACGTTGTACCCAACAACCAGTTCCAACTCTGTCTTTGGGGGGCCATTGCGCATGACGTCGAAGAATAGCCACGCGTAGCGCGCTGCGACGACCAGCATGAATACCGCGTAAATCGAGAATACTGTGCGCAAAGGTATCTTCTCGCCGGAGAACGGATTGCGGACAGTCGATGTCTTGCGGATCTTCATCCAATCGATGTAGTCCCACGTCGGAAGGAAGCTGTAGAGCATACCGACCACGATCGCTGCGGCCGCCAGCATCGCAAAGACCTGCCGCACGCGCATCGGCACAGAAAGGTAGATGATATCGAACTTCACGTGATCTCTCTCGCGCACGATGAAAGCGCAACTGAAGAAGATCACCCAGACCCACAGAATGCCGATGAGTTCAAGCGTCCATCCGGCGGGGGTAAAGAAGTACCGCAGAAGAATTTGTAGAAGGAAGATTAGAAAGATTGCCGCCAGCATCCCGCCGGCAATCGCTTCGGTCAGTCGGGAGAACCCCTTCATAAAGGCTTTCATATGGTTCTCCCCCCTTGTCTTGCTGGGCTCAGTTGCCCAGAGCGTTGATCTGATCCAGAACGCCCTCAGGCCACGAGCCAGCGAACTCGCTGTCCAGATACATAGACTGTACCTGATCGCGGAACGCCGCGAGATCGGGTTCATAGATCGCCATGCCTTGCTCTTTCAGGAAGCTGACAAGGTCCTCTTCTTTCTGAAGCTGTTTCTGGCGACCGGATTCAGCCGCTGCATCCGCAGCTTCCTGAACCTTGGCCTGCTGCTCGGGTGTCAATCCATCCCAAACTTCTTTGCCGATGGCGATATAGTTCAAGTCAACCAAGTGCGATGTCAGGATGATCTGATTGGTCACTTCGTAGAATTTGGCATCAACCACGGTCGGCAACGGGTTGTCCTGACCGTCAACGGCACCAGTCGACAGAGCTGTGTAAACTTCTGAGAACGCCATTGGTGTCGGGGCGGCACCCAGCGCTTTGCCAAGGAACTGCCACGCATCTGTGCCCGGCATCCGCAGGTTCACACCCTCCAGATCAGCCGGAGTGCTGACGGTCAGTTCATCCTTGGGTTGGCGCAGGTTCACCTGACGACGGCCCAAATACATGACCGACAGTAGTTTGACGCCCAGTTCTTCTTCGGCCTTTTGCTTGAAGGCATCCATTAAGGGATCGTTGAAGACAGCCACCTGATGCGCGGCGTCCTGGTGGACATAGCCTGCTGTAAAGATCGAAAACTCGGGGAAGAACTGCGCCAGCTCCTGCGCCGAGGTGATCGACATCTCCAGATTGCCGCGACTGATAGCGTCCAGCTCAGTGCCTTGCGCGAAGATCGTGCCGTTGTAGCTGGGTTCATAACTTGCGAAATCGGCGACCATGGGCGCGAAAACCTCGGCCATGGCGACCGAGCGCTGATCAGTCTCCGATCCTGATGTTGCGAGGCGAAGTTGCACTTTGTCTTCTGCCAGCGCACCGCCTGTTGCGCTGAACATAACACCGGTTGCGACCAGGGCTGATACAGCAGCCCGGCGGGTAAGTTTGGTAATCACTTTGCTCCTCCCTGAGACATCATGATGCTTCTTTTTTGCGATTCAGAGTTTTGACCTATTTTGGACATTTTGCAAGATGTTTTACAAAATATCAGATATTTTTCATTACCTGCAATCTCTGTTGCTGCGTTTCCTGAAGGTTTCTTATCCTGACAGCCTCGCCAGTTCTGCAAGAATTCTGAATAGCTTCAATAACTTGAAGCGTTCTGAACCCTTCCCATCCAGACACAATCGGCACTGCTTCGTGCCGAGCTACTTCAACAAAGTGCCTGAGCTGATTGACCAGAGGGTCAGACGCACCCTTCTTCAGCGCGGTCGATGAAATAGGTGTCCACCAGTCCCTTTGCTCACTCTGGTAACTCCACAGGCGAAGATCGGGAACGGACAACGAACCATGAGAGCCACCTATCATGTAGCTACTCTCAGTGGTTGCAGGATAGATGGGATATTCCTGAGACGTCATCTCCCAGCTCCACGGGGCGACGATGCTGTCGGACACACTTATGGTCCCTATCGCCCCGCTTTCGAACGTCAACAGAGCACCGGCAACATCTTCGTTGTCGTAACCCCGCTGCGATGAAGCCGACTGAGCCTGAACGGTCACGACTTCTCCGGCCAGATACCGCAGCAGATCCACATCGTGGACCAGATTGACCGAGATGGGCCCTGCACCGGGTTTCTTTCTCCAGGGCGCAGCATCAAAATACTCGTCTGGCTTATAGAACCAGCAATTCGCATGGACAGCGCGCACATCTCCAATCTTCCCATCGACAATGGCTTCCTTGGCCGACCGGATCAGAGGATTGTGCCGACGATGATGTCCAACCATCAGTGGCACATTGGCCTTCTCCGCTGCTTGAACAAGCTCAAGTGCAGCAGTGGCTTCCACGGCGATCGGCTTTTCGACAAGAACAGGACAACCATGTCGAACACACGTGAGGCCTTGTTCGACATGAAGCGTGGTCGGGGTCGCAAGAACAGCTCCGTCCGGCGTCTGATTTCCAAACATTTCCTCAAGGGTCTCGTAACATGCGGCCCCGTGCTCAACGGCGTAAGCACGGCCTTCATCGCTGGGGTCGACCACCGCGACGAGATCAACATGGCGCAACGCTCGGATCGCGTCTGCGTGGCGGCGTCCAACAAGGCCAATGCCGACAATGGCAATGCGAAAGTTCTTAGACACTTTGCTTCCTTCCGGAGGGTCCGGAAAATCCCGAAACCGATGATTGCGATCGAGCTGCTTTGCCCAACTTGGCCACGACCGTATTGGGGTTTTCGCGATTCCGCAATAATGTATGATATTTTTATTTTTACCATACATCAGTTTGGATTGCTGATGTCTCTGAAAAATGCTAATTGAACGAGGAAACTGATAATATCGGGTGAAACGCATGGCGAAACAGCCGTCTACGATAGGTGCAAGCACCTATCAGCGCATCAAGCGGGACATCATCTTCGGGGAGTTGCAGCCCGGCTCCAAACTGAAGCTGGACGCCTTGAAGGAACGCTACTCGGCAAGCCTTTCGACACTTCGTGAAACGCTAAACAGGCTCGCCAGCGACGGATTTGTCGAAGCTCCTGAGCAACGGGGATTCCTGGTTACACCGGTCTCCCGTGAAGACCTGATCGAGATATCAGAGCTGCGTGTCCTGCTGGAGTGCCACGCATTGGAATTATCCATCGAGAATGGTGACACGGATTGGGAGGGGAACCTTGTCGCCGCGCATCATAAGCTGCATTTGATGGAGCAACGGCTTCTCAAAGGAGATGACTCTGAGAAAGAAACCTGGAAGAGGTACGACTCGGAGTTTCATCAAGCGATGATAGCAGCCTGCAATTCCAAGAATCTTCTATCCCTTCACTCAATCATCTATGACAAGTATCTTCGCTACCAGATGCTCGTACTGACCTATCGAGGTGAGGTAGCAGCCAAAGAACACAAACACATGTTCGATGCCGCATTGGCCAGAGACGCGGATATGGCCAAGAAGTTGTTGGAAGATCACATTCGAAATGGCCTCGAGCATACCTTGGAGGCTATGTAGGACATTCCCCATGCCGCAATTGCGACGGCCTTCAACGTAGGACAACGCGGTGAAGGCCAAATTCTTTTGATCGAATTCGCCAGTCAGTGTACCGCTACGACAATTGACCTTCCGGTTTACCGCTCGAAGGTTGCGGCACCCGTATTTTACAGAGGGTTAATGTGTGGGGTTTGTGTCCAAGACGGACCTCCGCTACCATTTATCCCTGAAATTGTGGTTGTTGATGATGTCGTTGCTTCGCGCACATCCTTTTGTCGGCTACTTGTACCATATCTGTACCATTTGATCTCACGTTCACATTTGCATCGGCAGATGCTGAATCCGATTGCGTACCGCACCTATGGTTGGGTCGATCACGGAGAATCATATCGGCAAATTGGCATAGTTCAAGCTGGCATCTACGATTGGGAGCAGGCTGTCATGAAACCTGGCAACCGATGAGTACTGGCCACTCTTTGGGCATTTCGTCAACGCAATATCTGGCCCGAATGGGCGCAACCTTACCAATTACTCCTAAACTCGTTTTTCTGGCCAAATTTAGTTAGAGTTAAACTTGACAGTTCACCGGCAAGAAAAAGACACAGAACCCACACTAAAACGGCTTGGGTCTTAAATCTGGGTAGCATGTCACGCCTTACCCCAAAACCGGTGCCCGTTTTCGACAAGTTCAGGAAGGCGAATGTTTCTGCCGGTGATGTCTTGAAGGACGATGTCCGCAGTATCACTATTAGACTAAGCTTACTTATACCAAGTCTTGTTCATTGTTATCACTCCCAGATTGGCTGCGTTCCAAGCCAAAGCAGCTCACCGAAGTAAATCAAAAGCCCGAAAGCGAGCTTGATGCCGAACCGGTTGCGAAGGTCGGCACCAATATCGACCGGCCGGTCATCAATCTTTATCGACCCCATATCACCTCCGGGGATTGTCTGATTGTCACCGGGTATCAGGACTTCTTGTCTTCGCTGTCAATTTTGATGAAGGAATTGCCCGAGCTGACGGATCTGGAAAACGACAACGATATCCGGATCCGGATATCGTTCGGGATCGACACTGCGAATCCAAAAGGCTGACCAACCCAATACCAGTCACCGAAAAAATGAAACTCTACTGGCTGGAGCGCTCCGGGCTTCAAGTGGAAGAGGATCACGATCTTATCGCGGTGCTGGCAAAACACGCCATCAAAACCGGCAAAATTGATTTACGTGTCTTCGATCCAGAGCTTGCCAAACGCAAGTTGGGGATATCTGGGGATCGGCGGCTACATTCAAAAATCGTCAGCTCACCAAAAGGTGCCGTCGCCGGATCCGCAAACTTTTCCTACTCAGGGCTCTACAGAAACATCGAGTATGCCGATGACCTGGATGCGGGCACTCATGAACTTCAGGTCGAACGCACAGAAGCCGCTGAGCAAGCCTGGAACGTGTCTGTCGATTGGATTGCCGAGGCGCTGGAGATACTCGAAAAGCTTACCGATTCCGATCCCATTGCGGAAATTGCCTTCGCGGCATGTTTGGGAAGAACCTGAACGCATTTTTTGAACTGTCACCGGCCAATACCGATCCAAATTTTGTATTTCATTCCAATACTGTTATGTATGAATTTATTTTGCGGGCGGGGGCGTAATGAACTCACTAACCAGAATAACACGCGGGATAGGCGTCGCCTTGAAGGACGGCAGGGTGAAGAGTCTTTTGGCCTTCACCTTAGGCATGATCCTTTGGGCGTCTGTTTTTTATCACTATGTAGAAGGCTGGAGTTGGCTGGATTCCATCTACTTTTCCGTAGTGACGATTTCGACCGTCGGATTCGGTGACTTCTCGCCCGAGACCGCGTTAGGTAAGATTTTTACCATGGTCTATATCATTGTCGGACTGGGTGTCTTTGTGACTGCGGCAACCACGATTGCGGACACGATCCTGTCTCAGGATGACAAAAAAGCAGACGAGTAAAACGACCGTAGCCCTGACGCTGCGCTCAAAAAACAACTGCAGTGCTGAAGCCGCAGTTCGTTTTTTCGACGCTTCATCAAACCCATACCAAGCGACGATGTTTGAAAAAATGTACATATCACGTTTTTTGAGTGTAAGGTTTGGAAAACGAGTAATGGAGGGACGGTATGGAAAAGACACAAGACGCAAGAATTGTGGATCTGGCAATTCGCTTGCTTTTTCTTGGGTTATTCCTTTACAGCGCATTGGTCATGATCGCGCCGCTGGCAAGCGTGGTGATCTGGGCGACGATACTCTGCGTCGCGCTTTATCCGGTTTTTGATTGGCTTCAGTCCAAGTTGGGCGGACGCAAGTCGCTGGCCGCAACCATTCTGGTTTTGCTGGGTCTGGTTCTGACATTGGGGCCCGTCGCAACTGCAGTATCGGGCGCAGCGGAGCTTGGAGGCGAGTTTGCGGAACAGGCGGACAGCGGTGAATTGAAAGTCCCACCGGCGCCTGAAGGTCTCAAGGAGCTGCCCCTAGTCGGGAACAAGATCGCCGAAGTCTGGGGGATGTTCGAAAGGAACCTGGACGGTGCGCTGGCCAAATATGGCACACAAATCCTGGAAGTGACCAAATCCCTCTTTGGTAAGGTTCTGGGTATCGGGATCGGGCTTTTGGGACTGGCCCTTTCGGTTTTGATCATGGGAGCCCTGTTCAGCCCCGGCCCGAACCTGGTTCAGGGCCTGCAACGATTTGCCAACCGCGTGTTTGCGCCACGCGGGGGTGAGTTCGTGACTCTGGCGGGTGCAACAATCCGAAATGTCACAAAGGGTGTCATCGGCGTGGCGGCAATTCAAGCTGTCGTCGTGTGGTTGCTGTTGGTTCTGTTTGGCATTGGTTCCGCGGCGACGCTGGCGTTTATCTGCCTGATCCTGTCCATCATTCAGATCGGGCCCGGTCTGGTGCTATTGCCCGTAGTTATTTACGCATGGAGCTCGATGTCCGGTGGTGCGGCTTTGGTCTTCACCATATTGGCCATCCCTGTCGCCATCATGGACAGCTTCCTGCGTCCGGTATTCATCTCAAAAGGTCTTGAGACACCAATGCTGGTGATCCTGATTGGGGTTCTCGGTGGCATGATGGCCTACGGCTTGATCGGCATTTTCATGGGACCGGTTCTGTTCGCTGTCTTCTACGAGCTGTTCAAGGTCTGGATCGACGCCTCACCCGAAACGGAAGACGCTGCTGAAGGAGCAGCAAAATGAGAAAAACAATATGGACGACACTTGCCGTCATTCTTGTTTTTCTTGTGTGGTATCTGGTTGCCGACCGGAAAACTCCGTTTACGGGAAATGCCAGAGTCAAGGCCGTGGCAACGCAGATCGTGCCGCAGGTCACTGGCACGGTGACCGAAGTTCTGGTCGAAAACGGTCAGGTCGTCTCAGCTGGGGACGTGCTGGTTCGGATTGACGCCAGACCATATGAAATCGATCGCGCAAAGGCAGAAGCGGATCTGGAAGCTGCAACACAGGAAGTGGGCGCTTCCTCGGCCGAGGTAAGTGCGGCGCAGGCCAAACTGGCTAGGGCGCAAAGTGACCTCGACACGATGCGCATACAGACAGAGCGGGTTTTTGCACTTGAAAAGAAAGGACTGATCGCGGTTTCAAAAGCGGATGACGCGCGAGGACAACTGGCAGAGTCAGAGGCGAATTTCGAGAACGCCAAAGCGGATCTGGAGAAGGCCAAGCAGAGGCTCGGCAGTGAGGGAGTGGAAAACCCCAAGATTCAGCGCGCACTGGCGGCATTGGCGGATGCAGAGCTTAATCTTGAATGGACCGAGCTGCGCGCGCCGGCAACAGGTGTGATCTCCAACTTGCTGATTGCGCCTGGAACATATGCGCGCTCCGGGCAGGACCTGCTGACCTTTCTGGATGCGACCGACGTCTGGATTGAGGCGTACTTTACCGAAAACAACCTTGGCAGAGCGTCTGTAGGCTCGCCTGTCGACGTGGTGCTGGACATGCATCCCGGCAAGATTGTCCCAGGTGTAATCGAAAGCTTCAGCGCAGCTGTTTCCCTGAGCGGTGGAGATGAGCCCGGCCAGTTGGCAAGCCCGCCAAGCACCAAGGGTTTTCTGCGCGAACCGGAACGGTTCCCGGTTCGGATCGTTTTGCCCGGGTATGAGGCTGGAAGCGCCGAGGACGACCTGCGTTTTCAACTCAACGGGCAGGCGGACGTGATCATGTATCTCAGCGAAAACTCGCTACTGAACGTGGTTGGCCGCACCTACATTCGTTTGGTTTCGATCCTGTCTTATGCGTACTGAGGACAGAAACTCGGTCATCCGGCTTGCATTGGGGGTAACAGGCGTCTTCTCGTTGGGCCTGTTCCTGGGTTGGCCCCTTGCGGTTGTTGGTGCCGTGTTCACGGCCTTGTTTCTTCAAGCGCCGGCCGCGTTGCCTTTGGCGGCGTTTGCAAAGCTGTTTGTCTTCTCGATCGGGTTGATGTTTCTTTCGTTTCTGCTGTCATCGGTATTCGCACCATATCCCGTCGTATTTCTGATTCTGGTTGCGATCGGAATAATCCTGTCGTTCATATGGTCGGTGTCAGGCGCAGGAGTATTGCCCGGGGTCATTGCCCTAATGGGGGCATTGATGATCCCGAACCTTGTGCTGCAATCGCAGGATTTGGCCTTGGTGCTGGTGTTCTGGATCCCGCTGAACCTTCTGTTTGCGGGGTTCGTATCCACACTGATGTTTGTTCTGATCCCCGCCGAACCCCCAACGCCTGCTGAAAAAAAAGCAGCGTCATCGCCTGAATTTGACCCGCATCGTCGGATCGTCAGGATGTCGCTTGTCACGGTTCCGTTTGCTTTGGCGTTTTTCGTGTCCGGCGCGTCGGCGTTGTTGGTGTTGTTCTTTGTGGCGCTTCTCAGTCAGCAACTGGCTGCGATGCCCGCAGCGGGGAAGACCGTTGCCAAGGCTATGCTGACAGCAAACCTGCTTGGAGCGGCGGTGTCGATCATCTGCTATGAAATCAACGTGATCGCCCCGGTCATTCTGACGCCTATACTGCTCTGTCTGTTCTTTTGTCTGACACTTGGGGCGCTCGGCAAATCTCAGGTTCCACTGGCTGCCGCTGCCGGGTCTGCAATAACAACAGCATTGATTGTGTATGGCGGGTCGATTGCACCGTTTTCCGACGAGGCCGACGTCAAAAGCATCACGCGTGTTCTGCAAGTCGCCAGCGCTGCGTTCTTTGTGATCATAGCCTACGTCGTGGTCGACGAATTCTGGCCGGAAAAGCAACGCCAGACCAGTCAGAACAACGCGGCCTGACGGGAACAGACGTCGCGGCCAATAACAAGCCGCGTAGATGGCCGCTTAGCGGATGGCGAAAAACAACCAGTGTTGAATGCATCTGAATCCCGCCTGACAGCCAATATGCTTCGTACCTCCGCACCGCGCTAAACGCGGTACAGGGCAAGCCAAATCAAAAAACCGATATAGGCGAAAACTGTTACATTCAGCACCGTATCGACGATTGATCCCGTCATTTCGTGACCTCCTTCATCAGCGACTTGAGAAGGCAAATAACAAGGACAGGCACAATAAAGACAAACGCGATGGCTGACAGCGCGATAATGGATCGAACGAGCGCCACGTCGTTCACAAAGATCATCGCCAGCCCCAGGCCGCCCAGTACCGCGCCCCAGATGGTACGCACACCAGGGGAAGGGTTTTCATCTCCGCCCGTTCCAATCATTGCAAGCGTGAATCCGGCGCTGACAACACTGGTGACCACAAACAGGAACGCGGCCGCGATTGTTGCGATCTGTGTCACGTATTGCAGAGGAAACTCTTGCAACAAAGCAAATGTCGTCGCATCGAGGCTTTCGGCGTTCACCTCCAGAAGATGGCCGCTTCCATCCAGAACGTCAAAGATACCAATCCCGCCGAAAACGCCAAACCAGAAGATCGAGAACAAAGTCGGCGCGATGATGACGCCGGTCAGAAACTCGCGGATCGTGCGGCCGCGCGAAATTCTTGCAATGAAAATCCCGACAAACGGGGACCATGCAAGCCACCAGATCATGTAGTTCAGCGTCCAGTCCTGAAACCATGTGGAAACGGTTTCGTCGAAAAACTCGGTTGTCGAAAACCCGGCGGGTATGACGTGGAAAACGTACCGGCCAAAACCGGAAACGATGGAATTCATCGCGAAGGACGTGGGACCAACAAGCAGCAAATAAACCAGCAGGGCAATTGCGATACTCATGGCCAGATTGGACAGCCTGGACATCCCCTCACCCAGATCGCGCCGAAGTGGGATAAGAAATGCAATGCACATGACGACAAAGATAATCGCGGTCAGCGAATACGAGTTTGGTATTCCCAGGACCCCTGCCAATCCCGTTTGAATCTGGAACACCCCCATCGCCAATGAGCCTGCCAGCCCGACGGCGATGGCAACAACCGACAAGAAATCGAAAACCCACGCCAACGCCCGGGTCCAGGCTTTGTCCCCGTAAACGTCCAGCAACGGTGCACTCAATAGCAAGGAGCGCTCACGCCGAAATGCAAAATACGCAATAATCAGCCCGACGACGCCATAGATCGCCCAGGCATGAAAACCCCAGTTCAAATAGGTGACAAATATGGCCAGGCTGGCCGCTTCCGGGTCGGCGCTGAAGTTGCGAATAACCGAAAAGTGCGTGAGAGGCTCTGACGCGCCAAAGAACAGCAGTCCAACGCCCATACCCGCCGCAAACAGCATTGCTATCCAGGCGACAGTGGAAAACTCGGGCTCTGATCCTTCGGGACCAATTCGTATCGAACCGAACCTGGACAGCGCGAGATAGATCGACAGCAACAAAAGTGCACTGGCTTCCAGCATAATGAACCAGCCCCGGCTTTCGAATTGAATCGAAACAACTGTGGAAGAAACGGATCCCAGGCCCTGTGGATCGACAATGCCCCAGATGGCAATGCCGCTGCTGACCAGAAGTGCCGATACCAATAGCGCGTTAACTTTCATCGCTCGCCAATCTGAAGAAGTGCGTCTGCCTTGGCACCGTAGTCACAAAATACCGTCACACAAAGTCGCAAACGTGGATTGCCACGAGAAGCCGATGCTTATCCTGCCCTCGCAGTGGCCGTTTTCGTCCGCCCCCTGCCGCATCGTGGCTGATCACGGCTTGGTCCGCACAGAAATCGATCAAAGAACCGATGGACGGACGTGTCGAACCCGAATTGTGCAAACAATACTTTTCAAAAAATCACTATAAGTGAATATAATGCCCTAATATAGCATTGAACGGCGTGAACGGGGGAAGTCGGCGGTGTTTGATATATTGGCGCATACTGTCAATGAGACAGGCCAAGGTGATCTGATTGTTCAAAACACCACGATGCCTGCGATAATCAGCGGCTCGACCATTTCTTTCGACGGTGGGCAGACGTTCCAAGCCTACACGTATCTCGGTCAGGGCAACTATCGCGGCACCGGTGAGTCCGGCGAATTCATCAGAGTTGGCGGACAGGTCTATGCCTATAACACCACGAATCCCACCGGCCCGATGCAGACGGGCAACTGGAAAATTACAGAAGGCGACCTCGATCCCAGCAATCCTCCCTGCTTTGTTGGCGGAACATTGATCCAGACACCGCAAGGCGAGGTTCTGGTCGAACAGCTTCAAGCAGGAGACTTGGTTACCACGGCATCAGGCGGACACATGCCAATTCTTTGGATAGGCGGCCGACAGGTCGTGCCCTCGATGCTGCTTCGCAATCCGTCATTGCAACCGTTGAGAATAGACGCAGGCGTCCTTGGGAACGACCGGCCCCTGGTGATTTCCCAGCAACACAGATTGTTGGTTTCGGGCTACAAAGCGGAACTTCTTTTTGGTGAGCGAGAGGTCCTGATGCCCGCCAAGGCGCTTGTTGGATTTCCGGGTGTCACATTGGATTACTCCCGTACAACGTTCACCTACTACCACCTGTTGCTGGAAACACACGAGGTGGTCTTCGCAAATGGAGTTCCATCGGAAAGCCTGTTTCTTGGTGACCAGCTTGGGCGCAGTGAAACCGATGAAATCAAACTCCTGTTTCCGGATTTGTTCTGCGAGTTAAGAACTGTCAGAGCAGCAAAACCCATGGTTTCTCGTCGCGAAGCAATGGTGATGTTTGCCTGATCAATATTGCGCAAACTGGAAAGTCCGGCTTTGTTCCACCTACGATCTCAGAGACATCTGTAATGTACGGGAAACAGGTATTCGCCGCGAAAGAGTGACGGAATATATTGCCCGCAAATCTAGCTTCTTTTTCAAAGCTGGATGCGCCGTCCACATATTGCAGCCAACATATTCAGAAGCCACTTACGCGTTCTATGAGCCAATACATCGACACTGAGCCGATGCCATAAGCGGTAACAGTTGTCGCTGTTTGACCAATCGGAACCGCTATGAATCGCCCCGCCGCTATTAGAAGAGCCAAAGCGCCAATGAAACTGAGCTGGCCTGCCTCGACGCCGACATTGAAGGCAAGCAACGCCGCCGGAATATCGCTTGAGGGCAGTCCGATCTCGGCCAAAGCCCCAGCAAAGCCAAGGCCGTGCAAAAGCCCAAATCCGAAACATACGATCCAGGGTTGCTGTTTTGACAACCGGAACCGACCTTCGCCGCCCTTCACAATCTCCATGGCGAGGAAAACGATTGAAAGCGCGATTACAGCCTCGACTGGCGGACCGGGGACATTCAGGACACCGAAGGTTGCAAGCGCCAGAGTTATGGAGTGCGCAAGTGTAAAAGCCGTTACAGCGCCAACCAGCCTCCACGGGTCACGAACCAGAATGAACAGCGCGAAGACAAACAGCAGGTGATCCCAACCTTCCAGTATGTGTTCAAACCCCAACAGGAAATACGCGGAAAAGACTGACCACGTCGTCTGTTCGGAAGGTATTTTCTGGATGGCGGCATCAGGAGTGAAACGAAGGGTCGTCGGCTCGGCTTGCAGAGGGTGCAAACGCACCAATACGTCGTTCTTTTGAGTCTCTAGCCCCTCAATCGCAATGGGTTGGCCAGTGATACCTGCGCCGCACTCGACAACCCATGAAGATACCCAGGCTCTGCCGTCTGAAACCGGGTCCGGGCCCCGCGCCGGGGCGCAGCCATCCGGTAGGACAGCATCAATCGCCATCGGTCGACCGTTCACATCCGGCTTTCGCCAATGAACGCTCCACGTGTCTGAAGCGATTTGGCGAATTTCCAGATAACCCGGATCAAGCGCATGTGCGGTAGCCTTACCTGCCGACGAGGTAAACAGCAGAGCAAAAACAAGACAGACAACTGCTCTCATTTGGCCGGGCCTGAAAGGTCGGGAGCTACAATTTCGTAGTTTCGGGCAAGAGCCTCATATTGCGCCTGCGCCAGATCTTCGCTCGCAGCGCGACGCCAATCCCGCAGTACCACACCGTGGATTTCTGCCAACGAAGGCAGTTGGCTGGGTTCGATGGCGACAACCTTGACCAGATGTACCCCATATCCCGACCGGATCGGTCCGGTCCATTCACCCACGTCCAGCGTTGTCAGACCTTCGGAAAATCCATTTCCAAACACCGAGTCGATGACTCTTGTCGCGGTCATGGGCATTGAAGCGGGCAGCAATGTCGAGCCTCCAAGGCCATCAGGCTCTTGCTGGGCCCGCAGCGCGGTCAGTGCCTGCTCGATTTCTGCGTCGCCTGGCTTTTCACCCAGAAAAACCTGAGTGAAGGCCGATTTGGCAGATGTTGCGTAGCGTTCAGAGTTCTCCTGCAGAAAAGCCTCTAATTCTTCGTCATCCGGAACAACTGATGTGGCGATCGCTTCAGACAGAAAATCCATCTTTTGGCTCAGCCGGGACCTGATGACGGTATCGCCGCGATCAAGGCCAAGCTTTCTCGCTTCTCTGACCAGTACCTCTTCGCGAATTGATGCATCGACCAAGGCTTGCAACTCAGCGTCGCTTGGTCTGCGTTTCCACCTAGCTTCAAACTGAGCTGACAGCAGCGCAACATCGTTTTCGTCGATTGCTATCGTATCAATGTCTTCAACAGCCTCTGCTTCCGGCGCAACCAAATGGAACCAAACGAAAATCGCCGCTCCAATCAAGAAGAAATGGAACAGAGGTTCTTTCAATAATCGCATGAAGGCTCCTGCAAGAAAAACACGATCCGGTTCTATGTATCGATGCTGGCATCACCCGGTTGGGTTTTGCAAGAAACGAACACCCTGTGTGTTTCAGAAAGTTGGTGACAGCACCGGGGCAGAGGTACCTGCCCCGGCTTCCAATTCTGTCCCCAGATTGGATCACTCTTCCGGCGTGTACCAGATCGGAGAGGAATACGCGCGCTCCTGATGCGTCAGAACCGCGTCTTCCGGCAATTCGGCACCGAACCTCAGCTTGTCGTACAGCACCCAGCGTGGTGTAGGGATTTCGATGGCGCGCACGTAGTAAAAGGCCCGCGCATTCGGATCGAAATCAGGATCAGACCAAACCGTAACCAGTTCGGCGGTTCCGATTGTGTTAGTCCAGCTTGCGGTGTCTACATCCACGGTGTTTCCAACCGCGGGAACCTTGCCGTTTTCATCAGCAACACGATCACCCGACCACGCCACATCGTAGACCTTTTCCTGCAAGGCTCCGTCGGAATCGAGCCATCCCTTTACCACTTGCACGCGGTCCAGATTGGCACCAACCGGGTCGCGCAGCGCAGCGATCAGGAATGCGGGCGCACCATCTCCTTCGCGGGGGCGCAGGTCCGAACCCATCGGGACCCCTTTGGTATAGCCGACATCTGCAAGGAAACGGGTTTCAACGTCCGCGTCATTGAAATCCCATCCGCCAAAGAACCGCAGGCCGATCCGGGGACCGGTTGTTGCATAAGTCTCGCGCCGCTTGAACGCATCAAAGATCGCAGCGCGTGTGTTTTCGGTCGCCCAAACGGCCGTGTAGCCGGAAGCGACCAGAAGATCGCCGGGAATTTCACCCAAATCATTGGCAATGAAAGGATGTTTGATCCGCGTGGCCGAAGGTTCAACACTGACAGATTTTCCAAAGAAGTTGTCTTCTTCGGCAGTGGCCAGAGACGTGTGGCTGTCCGTCGCGCCGCCCATACCGAACTTATAGGGGTTAACGCCGAACTTTTCTTCCAGCAACAGACCGCGCTTCAGTGCTTCTCGGGCGTATTCACCGGCCAGCATGTCATCGGTCTTCAGCTCGGTGATATCCAGATTGCCTACATCCCAGTTTTCGTAGTCTGCAAATTCGTCATCCGGGCTCAGGAATGGATGCGCTTCGCCGTCACCCTTGATCTGCGTGACTTCGTAGTGGGGTTCCCATTTCGCACGGGCCGCCACGTATTCCTCATCGACCTTACCGCCGTGATATGTATCTTCGGTCGGGAACATCCACCCGTTTGACAGGTTGCCGTTATGGGCAAAGGCAACAGCACGCCCCCCGGTTTTTTCCTGATACTCTTCAAGCCACGCGTAAAGCGCCTTTGGATCCGTATCGCCGTAAGGCGGCTGCGTCACCGGGGGCACCATCTGAAGCGCTCTGATCGGCCCATCGCGCAGCATGACGTTTCGATGCAAATTGAAACCCTTCGGTACCGAGGTCCACTCGAACCCGATGAAAGCGGTAAAGTCGCCGGGGTCGTTATGCCGCTCGGCCGCCAGTACAATATTCTCCCAGGTGAAGGCGAAAGCGTCGGCACCCGGGCTGTAGGACTCGAGAAGAACTTCCGGCAACGTCATTTGCGAGAAGTTGGTAATAATGTCGAACGCCGTTTTCCCGGCCTCTTCACCGCCGGCTTTGTAACCCTCGTACCATTCCAGACCTTTTGGATCGGCAAGAACACCGGGCTTGCCAGCTTGCAGATCCGGGGCAAATCCCATCAGGTCCGTGTGATCCGTCAGAACCATCCAATCCAACGGCCGGGCCAGCCGGACAGGTTGGCCGGTGGAAGAAATGACCTGCTCACCCTTGGCGAAACGCCATGCATCGTCCGGCAGCAGGGTATTCCCGAAGGCGCCCGCATCCAAGGAAAGCCCCGTGTGAAGGTGCGTGTCCCCCCAAAGCGGGCGTTCGGGAAAAGTCCGGTTGGCATATGGAGAAAACGGTCGGTCCGAGAACAAGTCTTCGGCCGCCTCTTTGCTTGGCACGGCGTCAGAAAGAGCAATTGTCGGCGCAAATACCAATGAGAAAAAACACGCGGATATCCGAAACATAGTGACCTCCCAAATCAACTATACCAACAGAATGGAGGAACTTTTCGCAGCTCCTTAATATTCGATTTTGTTTATATCACAGCGTGTCGATTTCCGTGAAGAATTTTCCGGACCACGATTTTCGTGGTGCTGGAAAGGCAACCGATCCGTTTCCAATTCGAAGTTTCCACCTGCGAACGTTTTACGGTTTTCGCCCAAGCTCGTGACCAGGAACCAGTGCTTTCGGAACTCAGGCGCGCAACCGCTTGTTCTCTGGGTCATAGACGTGGTGGTTGTGACGAACGGCAGATCGAAGTGCGCCAAAAGCTTGAACGTGGCAGCTTTGGCCAATGTCCAGAGTTCCCGTTTCCACATAACCCAGCGCGATAAGACGACCGCTTCGGAACCCCATCGACACGGATGTGAGGTAACCGATTACTCGGTCGCCCAGGATAATGGGATCAGACGGCAACGGATCCGGGCCAGGGTCCGTAAATTCAAGTCCGATGAATTGCCAGGCTGGCACCTCGCGCTTTTGCTGCTTGACAGCTTCGCGCCCTGTGAACGGCCCCTTGTTCAGGTTGGCAAAGCTCGCCAGCCCCGCGTCAAAGAGTGTGTATTCGGTGCCAAAATCAGCAGCCCAGCCGTGATATCCCTTTTCAACCCGCATTGCGTTCAGCGCGTAGGAGCCGAAATTTCGAATACCTTGGTTTTGCCCGGCCTCCCAAATGGCCTGGTAAAGCGTTGTCAGATGCTCGGAAGGGACATGAAGCTCCCAACCCAATTCGCCTACGTAACTCACCCTGAGGGCGGTGACTGGTACGTCGGCGATCGTCGTCTCGGTAACGCTCATCCAGGGCCGGGTCAGGTCGCCGTCTGTCAAAGGCTCAAGAAGCGCACGGGATTTCGGCCCCATGACCAGAAGCGCGCCATCCCGTTCGTAGGGCCAGGTGAGCGTGGCATCGGCGTCGCCTATCTGTCCCGCGATCCAGTCGTAGTCACGGTCCACGGCAAGTGTCGGACCGCAAATTAGAAAGCGGTCATCGGCCAGCCGGGCGATCGTTGCCTCGGACCAGATCTTTCCGTTTGGTGTCAGCATGTAAGACAGGCGCACCCGTCCAACGTCCGGCAGGGAACTACAGAAGACCCTGTTCAAAACCGCGGCCGCATCCGGACCTTCGAGCGTGAATTTGGTAAAGCCGCCATGATCCATGAGACCGACCGCATCCCGAACGGCCTCGCATTCCTTGCGGACCGGCTCATTCCATGCTTCTTCGCCAAAGCTTAGATCATGAGCCTCTGAACCAGGTGCCGGATCAAACCAGAAGGCACGTTCCCAACCGCCGATCTGCCCCATGACCGCGCCCTGTGAAACCAGATGGTCGTAAAGCGGAGACTGCCTGACGGGTCGCCCTGAGGTCAGAATGCGGTGGGGGTAAGGGATCGCATATTGCAGATCGTAATGCTCCGAAGCCCGGCGCGCCGCATAATCCCCGCATGCCCAGTCGCCAAAGCGTCGCGGATCCCAAGCGCTCAGATCCCATTCGGTTTCGCCTGTGGTCAACCATTCGGCCATTGCCTTGCCAATCGCGGCAGAATGCGTGATTCCGATCTGAACACCGGTCGCTTGGAAGAAATTTCGTACGCCACTTGCCGGGCCGACAAGCGGCAGAGCATCCGGCGCATAAGGAATGGGGCCATTCACGAAACGTTGTGCTCCGGCTTGTTCCAGCAGCGGGACATGGCTGCATGCAGCCTCGAACACCGCCATCATCCCGTCGACATCGTCAGCAAAAAGCTGATGGTCAAAATCCCCGGGAACACCATCCATCCAGACAGGTCGACCTTCATGCGCGTAAGAACCCAGCAGGAACGCGTTCCGTTCCCGGCGCAGGTAGAACCTTAGATCCGGGTCCCGGATCAGCGGGAAAAGATCACTGTCCGCGTCCAGCTCAGGCAAAGCGCTCGTAACCATGTATTGGTGTTCCAGGGTCACGACCGGCAGTTTCATTCCGGCAAGCGCGGCGATCTGCGCGCCGCTAGACCCCGCCGCATTGATTACGGTTTCCGCAATCAGGCTGCCAGCCGATGTTTCGACCTCCCAGTCTCCGCTGCTGCGCTGTCTGAGGCCGGTGACTTTGGTATAGCGGCGCACCTCGGCTCCCATGTCCCGCGCGTGTTTGGCCAAGGCCTGCGTCAACTGGCTGGGATCAATATCACCTTCATAGGGGTCCAGAATGCCGCCCAGAACGTCATTCCCCGCCTTCCAGTAAGGGTGCATCTTCTCAATGTCCGACGGTTCCAGCATCGAAAGCTCGAACCCCGCGGATCGCGACACGCCACACAAATGCTGAAACAGCTGCATCCGCTCTGGCGTGTGTGCGGGCCAGATTGCCTTGGTGTGGCGGTAGGTAATCGGTGCATCCGGGTGGGTTGCAAGTTCCTTGTAAAGACGCCAGGCGTAGTTGCCCGCGCGCATCCCCAGCCACGAGTTGGCGTAAGTGGGAATGTTGCCTGCCGCATGCCAGGTCGAGCCAGCCGTCAGCTCATTTTTCTCGAGCAGCAGCGCATCGGTAATGCCCGCCTTGGCAAGGTGGTAAAGGATAGCCGCCCCTACGGCACCGCCACCGATGACGGCGACCTGCACGTGATCCTGCATTCAGTGTTTCTCCAGCAATGTGCCGTAGCCCGGGATCACATCCTTGATGCCGATGGCGCGAAGCGCTTGCCAATACACGGCCGCATTGCATGCAACGATCGGTTTTTCATAGCGCGCTTCCAGTTCCGCGATCAGTGAGATCACAGGCAACGCGGTGCCAACCTGAAGGATGACATCGCAGTCCGATGCAGCCACCTGAGAGAAGACGGCGCGAATATCGTCAAGCGGTGTTTCGCAAATCTCGGGGAGTGTCGGCGCCGCGGTTCCTTTGATCGCGGCAACCTCAAATCCGGCGGCCTCGGTATTGGCTTTTACAACCGCATCCACTTCTGCGCTGAACGGGGTGACAACTCCGACCCGCACCGCCCCAAGTGCGCGAAGCGCCGCGTAGTTGGCCTGCGAAGCGCCCAGCAAACGCACGCCCACCTGGTCAGAGACTTCCGAGCACCGGGCCGCCAGCTTGTCCGGCCCACCCGCCCCTGCATCCGTTGTCAGCCCCACGGCAATTACCCCGGGGTTACAATCCATCAGCTTGGCCGCTTCTTCAGGCAGATCATCCGACACAGCGTCCCCACCAAGGCGAAAGCGCTGCATCTGGTTGGTCACACCGTTCGGCCGCAAAAGCTCCAGCTCCGGCTGCACGACGGTATTCATCGCCGGTGTCATCACGCCGACAATGGCGCGGGGCGCGAGCGTGTCATTCATGCTGGTTCTCCCTGAGATATCGGTTCAAACCTTCCATGCCACCAATGTAGATTGCGTCACCCACGATACTGTCCATCTCGTTTGCGACATCAGGCGCACAGTTAAATCGGCTTTCCCAAATGCCCAGGGTCTGATCGGTATGTGATATCGGGATAAATCGATGCGTCGAAACGTATCCTTCGACGGGAAGCGGACTTTCGAGAATGTCGTAGGTATAGAAGTGGTCGATGTCGGAATGCGCAAGCAGGGTCTCGCGAAACACCGTCCCGTCGCGAATTTGCAGGCTGCGAATTGACCCGGTCGTGGTCGGCGCTCCATTTTCCAAAGTGGCCTTATCCACTGCGGGGTTCCAGGCTGCTAACCCGTCAAAGTTTCGGACGGCCTGCCAGACCCGATCGATATTTGCATCTATGATCATACTGCGAAAAACGTGCATCTTTTCCCTTTCAGTGACCCAAGCGAGTGGTAAATCGCGTGAATATCCTTTGTGTCGTTCAACGGAGATGTGAGGGCGCGATCCCATATTGATTGTGCACCAACTTCGCGCCAATCGTCCACGCTCGGGCGGTCTGCGAGGCGACGACAACAGCCGTGGATCTGGACACTCATGGGCCTTACGCCTCGCGCGAGGATCATGTGACACTTACCTTGGTCGACTGATTGCTGGTCCGAAAGCGCTGCGTCGAGCGCGCATCGGGCCGATGTCCGTTAGATGGATCCAATAGCCCACTCCGCTTGCCCGAGGTCAGTCCGACCCCTCGGGACTCTCTGCCCTTATTCGGGAAGGTATTTGTCGGACCACTGCGTTGCCGCTGCCCCGGTCTTGATCATGTGGTCAACTGCATCTTCGGCCAACCCGGTCCGCGCCAGGATTTCGCGCGTGTGGGCCCCATATTTTGGCATGTGCGAAGGCACGGTGATACGGCCCTTTTCCGGGCGCACCGCATTTGGCGCCACCAGATCAGTCCAGCGGCCCATCGGATGCCGGTCGTGGCGGATCACGCGGAATGTCGCCTGTGACAGATCAACCTCTCCACCTCTTTCCGGTTGCAGGGCGGCATCGCGGGTCTCGTGCAGCGACCCTAATGGAACAACGGCGCTGGACGAAGCGGCGAATGCTTGTGTGGATGGCTCCTTCCTAGCAAGACATTTTTGATCTGATTTGCGCATTTGTCAGAAGCAGTCATGTGTCCGGCCTGTCTGCGCGGTTT
>NZ_JBQGAB010000014.1:0-143030 GCF_056542605.1 Ruegeria sp. AB8 | reverse complement strand
ACGGGAGCCAGCCGCCCGAACTCACACTCAAGCGTCTGGTCAGCGTGACCCACCCACTTGAATGGTCCGAACAGGAACGCCTGTTCGGCTTATAACATCTCCAGATCCTGCGTCCCTGATACGGGGTTCGCCCTCCCTGATCCGTCGGCACAATTCCCTGTTCCCACGAGAAAATTCCCTGTTCCACCTTTTAGGGAATTTGCAACATAAACCTCTGAAAAACATGCAGTTCCGATAGGAGAAATGACGGAACTCAGACCTATTCAACGAAAATTCCCTGTAAATAGCCGGTTATCAGGGAAATCCCGCCCAAAGCGACCCCGCCCAAATGCGCCACTGAGACTGCCGCCGGAAGTGCGCTCTGAGTGTACGGTCTGCTCTGTCTCTGATTGAAAGCGCATGCGCCAACGCGCGGGAACTGCGGCACAATTCCGGGTCAGAAAACACAGCTGAAGTGAACCAGGTATGAGTGGCGGAGAGACAGGGATTCGAACCCTGGAGACGGTTTCCCGCCTACACACTTTCCAGGCGTGCGCCTTCGACCACTCGGCCACCTCTCCGTGAGCGGGATATTTGGACTATCGCCGGGGGATTTGCAAGGCCCGATTAGGTTGAAAATTCACCGGAAAACAACAGAACGGTTATGAAGGTCAAACCTCGTCGCCATCGGCATCAGGCATGTCGGCTTCGGTCATCTCAACCGGCGCGGTTGATGTTGTTGCGGAGGGGATTTCCGCTGACTTCTGCTCGGTTTGGGCTTCCCCTGCCTTCAATACTTCGGGATTGCGCAACCAGACATCGCGCTGTGCGAACGGAATCTCGATCCCCTCTTCGACAAAGCGCCGGTTGATTTCATGGTTCATGTCGGACTTTACCGACAGAACCCAGTTCACATCCCGAAGAATGCCGCGGATTTCAAAATCCAGCGAATCCGCGCCGAACCCCTGAAACACGACGCTGGGCGCTGGATTTGCCAGAACCATGGGGTGCGCATTTGCGATCTCGCCCAGAATTTTTTCGACCAGCCGGGTATCGGTGCCATAAGCCACACCAACAGGCACGATCACCCGCCCGATCGTGTTGCCCCGGGTGTAGTTCGTTACCACGCCACTGATCAGGTCCGAGTTGGGAACGATCACATCCGTTCGGTCAAACGTCTCGATCCGTGTAGATCGAACCGAGATGTCGCGGACGTAGCCCATCATTCCGTTCACATCGATCCAGTCCCCCTTAGAGATGGGACGCTCGACCAGCAAGATTATGCCCGAGACGAAATTCGATACGATGGTCTGCAGACCAAAGCCAATGCCGACCGAAAGAGCACCAGCAACAATCGCCAGCGACGAAAGGTTGAAGCCTGCAATCGTGATCGCAATCAACGCGGCCAGGAAAATACCGACGTAACCGGTGCCGGACACAATCGCGTTTTGCCCGCCCGGATCAATACTGGTCTTGGGCAGCAGCGAATTCCTCAACCCGCTTTGCAACATGCTCGTCAGGCCATAACCGATGGCGAAGACCACAACAAAAGTGAAGAAATTGCTGGGGGAGATTGTCACCCCACCGATATCAAACCCTTGCAACAACTGGGACCAGATCTCTTGCAGATCCGTCCTGCGCGCGCCCCAGTAAAGCGCGAGAATAGGCATCGCCAGAATGGCCATGGCAAATCCGACGAGAACGGAAAAAAGCGAGTCCTTGGCGGCCTCACCTTTGCCGCTGAACCATCCGTAGACCGAAGCCAGGAAACGCTGAAAAATCAGCAATGCGGCAATGAGGACCAGTGTTTTTACAGCCGGGAAAACAATCGCTTCAGCCGCGTTCGTGTATCCCAGAACAGCGAGTATGGGACTGCCGATCCCCAGCAGGAACAAGGCTCTGCGAATGAACTCGACCAACTGACTGAACCCGGCAGCCCGGGCCGTCGCGGCCGGTTCATCCGGGTCAGGTGTGGTATCCACGGTTCGGACCAGGCGAACACGCAGCAACAACAGCGCCGTCCCGAAAATAACCGGGAACGCGACCACGGCACGCGTCGCGTCAGAGATATTCTCGATCTGCTCAAACAGCTTTACCAGTTCGTGCAGGATCAGGAACCCCGCCAACAGATCAAGATGAACTCGTAACTCTCTTACCCTTTGCCTCGACAGTTTCTTAAATCCCTGCGCTTCCTGCAGAACATGGAACTGTCGGCCAATCCAGTCGTAGAAAAGTATGATCCCGGCCCAATAAGGCACGTTTTCCATCAGCAGAGCGCCGCGCAGCCCCAAAATGCCCGTCAGCGACACTGCCGTTACCAGTAGCACAACGCCAAACCACGGCAGAATGATCCGCAGCAGAGAGGTCAGGAAAGCCCAGACACCACTGCCCTGCCCGCCCAGACGCCGCAGATATTCACCGGCGGATTCAGACCATCGCTTTCCATAAAACAGCAAAACACCTGCAATCACGACCAGGGCAAGAATGCCCAACCCGCGGTCGCGAAACCGTTCATGCACCACGTCTGTTTGAAAATTTCTGCGCACCTCATTGAACAGACTGCGCGCTGCTTCGTTAACATCGGTCCAGGCGGGACCCCAATGGGCAGGATTCAAAGGAGACGGACCGCGCTCCAGCAGTTCTTTTGCCTGACGGTCCCGCAGCAATTGATCAATTTCGAAGATAAGACCATTCGCCCGGCTGAACGCCTCTTCCGAGATTATCCTAGGGACCCGCAGACTGTTTAGCTGCTCCTCAAGGTGATTTCGAAGGTTGGCGATGTCTTCCGGTTCGGTTGCATCACCTTCCGGTTCCGGACCAAGCGCCTTCAGTTGGCCTTCCAGCGTTTTGATACGTTCTGTATTCGCGCTCCGCGCATTGTTGAAATCTTCGCGATAGTCGCTGATTTCACTCCGCAAATTTTCAAGAGCCGCGTTTGAGGCCTTGTTGGCCTCGATTACCGCTTCGGCCCGATCCGCCGTTTTGACCCAGCCTTGATAGTATTCGCTCTGTCGATCAGACAACTGGGCGAACGCAGAACCGCCCAGTACGGCAAAACACACCGCAACAAGGGCCAGGAACAGGCGGACCTGCTGCCGCATCATACGTCCTCGAACACGCCCGGGATACTGCGTGGCGCATCGGTCATCCAATCAGGAACCGGCAGCTCTTTTTCACGCAGAAAATCGGGGTTGAACAGTTTGGACTGATAGCGAGTGCCGTAGTCGCACAGGATGGTTACGATGGTATGACCTGGTCCCATTTCTTTGGCTAACCGGACCGCACCCGCCATGTTGATCGCGGTTGATCCGCCCATTACCAGACCTTCCTCACGGAGCAGGTCGAAGATATAGGGTAACGCCTCGTTGTCTGTGATCTGGTAGGAAAAATCAGGCGTGAACCCTTCAAGGTTCTTGGTGATCCGAACCTGCCCGATACCCTCGGCAATCGATCCGCCTTCCATCGCGATCTCACCCGTTGTGTAATAGGAAAACAGCCCGGCGCCCATCGGATCGGCCAATGCCACCTTCACCCCCTTTGGCTGCAGCACTTCGGCCACACCGGCAAGCGTACCACCCGAACCTACGGCGCTGACAAATCCGTCGACCTTGCCGTCGGTCTGTTCCCAGATCTCGGGGCCCGTTGTTTCCACATGCGCCTGACGGTTGGCAACATTATCGAACTGATTGGCCCAGATCGCGCCATTGGGCTCAGATTGCGCAAGTTCTTCGGCCAGACGCCGTGAATAGTGCACAAAATTGTTCGGGTTGCGATAAGGCGCCGCAGGAACCTGAACCAACTGGGCACCTGCCAGGCGCAGCATGTCCTTTTTCTCTTCCGACTGGGTTTCGGGAATCACGATGACAGTCTTGAACCCCATCGATGCGCCAACCAGCGCCAGACCGATACCGGTGTTACCTGCGGTACCCTCGACAATTGTCCCGCCTGGCTTCAGATCCCCCCGGGCAATTGCGTCACGGATGATGAACAGAGCGGCACGGTCCTTGACGGATTGCCCCGGGTTCATGAACTCGGCCTTGCCGAGGATCTCGCAACCGGTCTCTTCACTGATGCGGCGCAGCCGGATCAACGGTGTTTTCCCTACTGCGTCGGCAAGATCTCGTGCAATGCGCATGGCGCCCTCATTTCAATTTGGTATCGTCAGAGATTTACAGGCGCGCCGCAGCAACCACAAGCAACGAAACTTAACCGCGCAACCGGTCGCGATGTCGTGCCAGCCAATGGGCCAAGGTCAGCAGAGGCATGTCCTTGAAGGCATGACTGTCAACCATTCCGATGAATTCGGCATACGAGAATATCCGGCTACGGATGTTCTCGCCCTCCGAAGAAAGGCCACCATTGTCGGTCGTTTCGGTCAGGTCAGCCAATCCCAGATACAGATGGACGTACTCGGTCGACGAACCGCTGGAAGAATATACCCCACCAGCGTATTCCAGCGCGCTGGGGGTCACGTGCGCTTCTTCCTGAGTTTCGCGAATTGCCGCCTGTTCGGGCGTTTCGCGGGGATCGATCATGCCCGCGACCGGCTCCCACATCCAGGGTTCCGCGTCGTCGATCAAAAAGACCGGCACGCGAAACTGTTCGACCAGCAAGACCGTGTCCCGTACCGGATCGTAGGGCAGAACAACGACGGCGCTGCCCTGCATCAACCCATTGTAGTTGAGAACCGGACCCATTGATCCGTCGTATTGGCGGTGTTGAAACCTGATTTCATCAATCCCAAAATAGTTGATGTAGGCGGGCTTGCGATCATGGACGATCACGTCCTGCGCCGTATCGCGCGCATCACCGGTCTGACGCCGGCGCGCAGCCAACCTGGCCCAGGCCCGGGTCCGGATGGCTGGAAAACTTCGCGCAATCTCAGCAGCTTCGACCTTGCCGTAATGGGCCATCACCTCATCTGCGGCAAGTAGCGTCAGTTCTCCCCAATCTCCAAACCAGTCCTTCAGGGACCAGGGTTGGTCCGGCGTCCAAAGGTTGGGTTCTGGAAAGAATACGCTTGCCGTCGCCTTCGTTCCGTCAGGCAGCTCAAGGTCACGGGGGCTGAGATCGTAATCGAAACCGCCTTCGTAGTAAGTCAGCCGTTTCAAATCCTCGGGGCCGAACCCCTGCACCAGCAAACCTTCGGCCTTGCTGCCATTCTCGCTGACAATCATCGGAAAGCTTTGCCCCTTCACCCCATAGACGGTGTGGTCGGGCAATCTGGCCTCAGATATCTTCAATTCAGACAGCGGGCGGCCCAGCACACGTTCCAACAACGGCTGGCACCTGAGTGTGCCGTAAAAAAATAGATCAGACACGGGGATAGAGCTTTCGTTGTTCAGTCGCTTAACGCCAGCGGCGACTCGCTTCTTCGGTCGCCAACCCGGTTATGACAGCGCCCACCGCTAGCGTCACCAGAATGTTTGGAACAATCAGCTGCTCGCCAAACTCGACACCAAGCTTGAAAATCGCAAGCACCGCCTCGAACGGGCCGTCATACCTGTGGCGCATCGCCAGGCGGAACATCTCATAGGTACCCTGCACGAAAAGTCCCCAGAACACCAAAGATGCGACACCGGTCAGTCCGTTGTTGACACCTGCCGTCCATCCGCGACCAGCCCGCTTGCCCATGATTTTCCATCCGCAAACGAACCCAAGCGCAATGTTGACCAGAGTGAAATAGCCGTAATCCTTACCCTCGTCCCCGTTTTCGATGATCATCGTGGAGACAATAAAGGCAACCACCACCAGACATACAGCGGCAACTAGACGTGAGGCACTGGGCATACGAGGGGTCCGTTCGTTAACTCGGTTTTGCTATGGTGATCTGTGTCACATCGCAATTGCCGGTGTCAAAGGCCGCGCCGCATGCAGTCAAATAATAATTCCACATGCGGCGAAAACGCTCATCAAAGCCCATTTGGGAAATCTCTTCCCACTTGGCATTGAACGTCTCATACCAGCGTCGAAGAGTCAGGTCGTAGCTTTTACCGAATTCGCGTGACTTCATCACACTCAGCCCGGCGCGTTCAATCTCTTGCCTGAGGATGGTTGGAGACGGCAACATTCCACCGGGAAATATGTATTTCTGAATGAAATCAACACCGTTTTTGTAATAGTCCCAGCGGTGATCACCCACCGTAATGATCTGAAGCGTGGCCTGACCGCCAGGTTTCAGCCGGTCGCGTACTGTCTCGAAGTAGACAGGCCAGTACTTCTGCCCAACCGCCTCGAACATCTCGATCGAGGCGATCCCGTCGTAATGCCCCTGCTCGTCGCGGTAATCCTGAAGTTTGAACTCCACCTGATCCGATAGGCCAAGACTTTCAATACGTTGCCGCGCAAAGTTCAACTGTTCCTGACTGAGTGTAAGCCCGGTGACGCGCAGCCCACGTTCCTTTGCGGCATATTCGGCAAAACCACCCCAGCCGCAGCCGATTTCCAGTATGTGATCCCCCGGCTTGGCACCCATTTCGTCCACAAGGCTTGCGTATTTTGCGATCTGCGCATTTTCCAGACTTTCCTGCCCGGTCTCGAACAATGCGCTGGAATAGGTCATCGTATCGTCCAGCCACAGGGAATAGAAATCATTACCCAAATCGTAGTGGTACGAGATATTTTTTCGGGCCTGTTTGCGGTTGTTTCGATGCAACCAAAACCGAAGCCTTTCATAGGCCTGAACCAGAAACCGACCGGTGAAATCGTCATAAACGGCCTCTGATTCCAGATGTACCAGATCCATGAACGATCTCAGATCAGGTGTGCTCCAACCGCCCTCCAGATAGGCGTCAGAAAAACCAAGCTCACCCTCGCGAACCAATCGGGAAAAAACATCCGGATCATGAATATCGACCTGCGCCACCGGCCCGGGCTTTGCGCCTTCGGTTCGAAACACCCGACCATCAGGCAAGACAATATCCAGCCGTCCATTTTCCATCCGGCCAAGCATTTTCAGCACTTGTGAAAAATATCTGGGCAGGTTCTTCTGCCCTTCAGTCGTGGTCAGGATCATCCGCTCTCCCCTGTGCGGTCGTAGAAATAAGCTAGGCCGAGTTTCTGTTTCTGGCAAGTTTTCAGTTCGTTACCGACTTTTCGCCTGTTCATAAGCTGTCAGAGCTCGTTTTCGACCGTCCGCCAATTCCACAATCGGCGAAGGGTAAGGCGCGTCCGGTGTCAGCCCCCATGAATTGGGCGCAGCTTCAAAGTATGCCAGCGCGGTCTTCGGTGGATTATCCTGGATTTCCGCGATCCATCGTTGCCTGTAAACCGCATCCGGGTCGAATTTCTGTGCCTGCGTCTGCGGATTGAATATCCGAAAGAACGGCGCCGCATCCGGCCCCGAACCTGCGACCCATTGCCAACCCATCGCGTTGCAGGCCGGATCCCAGTCTATCAGGCAATCCTCAAACCAATTCATCCCGACTTTCCAGTGTGTCATGAGGTGTTTGGTCAGGTAGCTTGCCACAACCATCCTCGCGCGGTTGTGCATCCGGCCTGTCACATACATCTGCCGAAGTCCGGCATCCACGATTGGAACGCCGGTTCTGGCCTGCTTCCACGCCATAACCGACGGGGCTTGGCCATCCTCAAGCCAAGGAAATCCATCCCATTCGGGCCGCCAGTTGTTCGTCAGTAACCGAGGCGAGTGATACATCAGATGATACGCGAATTCCCGCCAGATCAATTGCCGCAGAAAGGCGTCGGTTCCGGGAATGCCCATCATCGAGGCGTTCTGAACGGCGTGCCACACCGTTCGCGGTCCAATCTCACCCAGTGACAGATATTCGGACAGGTTCGACGTGCCGTCTACATCCAAACAATCGCGTAGTTCCTGATACCGTGCGATCCGATCCAGAAACTCTAGCAGGCAATCATTGGCAGACCTTTCACCAGGTTGCACATACGGCCGAACAACCCGGTTTCCTCTGTTCATCCCAGCCCCAAGGGACCAGTCGACCATATCCTCGGAATCCGGCCAATTATCAGGATTTTTCAGCCGTGATGGCGCGCCC
Organism: Ruegeria sp. AB8; assembly: GCF_056542605.1. NCBI lineage: Bacteria > Pseudomonadati > Pseudomonadota > Alphaproteobacteria > Rhodobacterales > Roseobacteraceae > Ruegeria > Ruegeria sp. AB8. The sequence continues at coordinate 135,036 of NZ_JBQGAB010000014.1, read as the reverse complement.
TGCGGAACAGGTATCTCCTTCTCCCGCACTGCGCGCCACATCGGTGTAAAAACCTTAAAGGCTTGTCCGGATTTGGTTGCGACCTGCCACGGTTCAAACAGCAAATGCCCGTCGAACGACCTGGAATCAATACCGCCATCTGCCAGGGTTGCCTTGATACGAGTGTCACGGGCGATGGCATCCGGATCATAAGCGCGGGTCCAAAAAACCGATGCGGACCCGGTCTCGACTATCAGTTCTTTTAAAACGCTCAGCGCACTGCCGCGCCGAAGGATCAGGCGGCTACCGACGTCCCGAAGCCTGCTGGCGAACGCCTCGAGCCCCAAACCCAGGCGCCATTTGGGGGCTGCACCCAGACCGCGCACAAGGTCGTCAAATACGAAAACCGGAATGACGGGTCGGCCTGTCGCTGCGGCGGCGCAAAGCGCGGGATGGTCGGACAGGCGCAAGTCCCGGCGAAACCATAGTAGTATTGGCGCTTTGTCTTTCTGCATATCCGCCCCAAGTGTTTATTCGTATTACGAAATCAGGCGGATATTGGATCACAAAACCTTATCCAACGCGTCCAGAAGCTGATCGACTTCCTGTTTCGAAGTGTAGTGCGTGAAACTGACACGCAATACGCCGTGTTCCGGCGCGACCCCCATCGCCTGAAGCGGGCGGACAGCGTAAAAGTCACCGCCACCCGCCATAACACCATGATCGGAAAGATCACGGGCAACGGATTCCGCTTCACGGTTCAGCGATATCGCAACCGTAGGTGCCCGCATCGAAGCGTTCGCCGGGCCAATCAGGCGAACCGCGTTGCGGTCCTTTACCGTATCCAGCAACGGCTGAAGTAGGTCCATTTCATGTGCGCGCATCAGGTCGTGAACAAATTCACCGCGCGCGCTTGCGTCGGTGTCAGGCCCGCCATGGTGATCGCACAGAAGGTCGACATAGTCGGCCATGCCCGCGCTTGCAGCGATCTGCGCATGATCCGGCCCTGCCGGGGTAAAGCGTTTGTACAAAACATCACCGTTGAAGACATGCGCCTGGTTCGGAAGCATTTCCCCAAGCGTGCGGCGAATGACCATGCACCCCTGATGAGGACCATAAGTCTTGTAAGCCGAAAACAGATAGATATCCGGCCCCAGTTCTCCAACATTAGGAAAACCATGCGGCGCGTAAGAGACGCCGTCAACGCAAACAAAGGCACCTGCGGCATGGGCAATAGCGGTGATTTCCGTGACAGGGTTGATCTCGCCCACAACGTTCGAGCAATGCGGGAAACAGATCAGCCGCACCTTTTCATCCAGAAGGTCTTCCAGATCCTGTGGGTTCAGGGAACCGGTATCCGGATCAATTTTCCATTCGCGGATTTCGATCCCGTCGTCAGCAAGGCGCCTCCAAGGTCCGGAGTTCGCTTCGTGGTCCTGATTGGTAACAACAATCGCCTCACCCGGCTTCATCCACTGCCGAAACGCCTGCGCCAGGACATATGTATTCTGCGTGGTGGACGGACCAAAACTCAGCTCATCTGTGTCAACACCCAGAATGGCGGCCATGCGGGCACGCGCCTCGTCCATTTCCTCGCCCGCCAGGCGGCTGGCCTCGAAAGGTGCATAGGGCTGAACCTTGCGCTGCCTGTAGAACCGCGTCAGCCTGTCGATGACCGGTTTGCATGTATAAGACCCGCCAGCGTTTTCAAAAAACGCCTGCCCCTGAAGGCCGGGTTCAGAAAAGGCCGGGAATTGTGCCCGAACAAAATCGATATCCAGTTTGGTCATGGCTCGCTACTTTCTCGTCATGCTGCGCATCAGGGGCAAGGTGCCCGGGCATGATCCCGGATCCCTCAGAAATCATTGCAGGTCTTCCAGCCCAGCCGCAGACCTTATCATGAAAACAAGGAAGTGCAGGCAGATCTTCAGTCGGGACATTCCCAAACGAAGATCCCGGATAATTAGCCAGCCGCATTCGCGTTGGTCAACCGGAACGTGAAGGGAAAAGACACCCGTCCAACTTCGCTACCTCGGTCAGGACTTCATCGGATCTCAAGCTCATCAGAGATTTGCTGCCAATATTCTTGATTATGCAAGCGAGGCGAGCGTCCTGCAAAAGCAGCGATTTCATTTCAATGAACAGAACCGCAAATCGGACACAAAAGGCAAACAGGCCGGGGATTTGAACCGGCCCGCTTTTTGACATACAGCAGATTGTCAGCCCTGAACCTTGGTATAAGTCCCCTCACCGGCAAGAATGCCGCGGAAACCGCCGGGTTCGTCCAATCCAAACACGATCAAAGGAAGGTTGTTGTCGCGCGCCAGTGCAATGGCCGAGGCATCCATGACCCGCAGGCGTTTTGCCAGAACATCGTCATAGCTGACGGTGTCATAGCGCTGTGCGTCGGCGTGAACCTTGGGATCCTTGTCATAAACACCGTCGACACCGTTTTTGCCCATGAAGATGGCTTCGCACGCCATTTCGTTGGCCCGCAGCGTGGCCGCCGTATCCGTTGTAAAATAAGGGTTTCCGGTTCCGGCCGCAAAAATGCAGACCCGTTTCTTTTCGAGATGTCGCACAGCGCGGCGGCGAATATAGGGTTCGCACACCTCGTCCATCCGGATGGCGGAAATAACCCGCGTAAATACACCCACCTCCTCAAGCGCGGACTGCATGCCCAATGCGTTCATGACGGTGGCAAGCATTCCCATGTAATCCGCCGTCGTACGCTCCATCCCTTGCGCCGAACCGCTAAGGCCCCGAAAAATGTTGCCGCCGCCGATGACCATACAGATCTCGACGCCCAGATCGTGTACGGATTTCACCTCTTGCGCGATACGCTGAACGGTGGGCGGATGCAGGCCGAACCCCTGATCCCCCATCAGCGCTTCGCCGGATATTTTCAGCATCACGCGCTTGTATTTTGTCTTGGGGGTTTCGGTTGTCTCGGTCGAAGGGGATTGGCTCATGTTGCGCTCCGGGCTGGCACAGGTTTAATTCCGGCGCAAAATGAAGCAAAAGCACCGCAGGTTCAATGCGGAACGTTAGGAATAAGGCAGTCCAGATGGCCAACGCAATCTCATCGCGGTTTTGGGACATGTTGCCCCCCGTTCCGGATGACAAGCCTGTTCTGATCGCCGGGCCCACGGCGTCCGGAAAATCAGCGCTTGCGCTGCAGATTGCCGAAAAGTTTGGTGGTGTCATCGTCAATGCCGATGCAAGCCAGGTTTACGATTGCTGGCGGGTGATTTCAGCGCGCCCGTCGGTCGAGGAAGAAGCCCGCGCGCCACATCGTCTTTACGGGCACATACCATTTGACCAGATCTATTCGGCAGGACACTGGCTGCGCGAGGTCAAACCCCTTTTGAACTCAGCTGAGCGTCCCATAATTGTGGGCGGCACCGGGCTGTACTTTTCAGCACTGACTGAAGGAATGGCCGAAATTCCCGCGACCCCAGCCGAAGTGCGGGCGCAAGCGGATAAGATGGAACTGCCCGCTCTGATCGCAGGTGTCGATCCCGACACTTTGGACAAGCTGGACATCAACAACCGCGCCCGCGTTCAGCGCGCATGGGAAGTGCAGACCGCGACCGGACGCAGTTTGTCGGACTGGCAGGTAGATACCCCACCCCCGGTTCTTGCCTTGTCTGATACCGTTCCCATTGTTCTGGACGTCGACAAAAACTGGCTGCTGGACCGTATCATTCGTCGCTTTGATCTCATGCTGGAAACAGGGGCCTTGGACGAGGTTGAAGCGATGCTGGATCGGTATGATCCGACCCTGCCGGCCTGCAAGGCCATCGGCGTCCCGGAACTGGTTGCCTACCTCGATGGCCGCATGACTATGGATCGGGCCCGGGAACGCGCCACGATCTCCACTCGGCAGTTTGCCAAGCGTCAGCGAACGTGGTTCAGGGCCAGGATGGGAAAGTGGAATCCCGTAGACTTCTCAAAACGATACTAAACATTCCTAACTGAGTGCCGGATACTCTGGCGCATCTTGAATATGTTGCTTCACGGCCTGCCAAATCTCGCCGGTCGCGAACGACTTTGTGTACGAATGTATTCATTTCCAAAAGCTCCATCACGCCGCGACTCGCCCGGATGAACGGGGCGCATATGTCGTTTTTGTACTCTGTATGCCGATTTCGAACATTGACGTAATCCGAATTCTGGTGCGGAATACGTTCATGGGGAATGTGAGAATCCAAAAAAGAAGACCCAATTGCTCGTTGAATGCGACCGGCCGGTCTGCCTGATTCCGAGCACACTAAATCGACAAATGTACCACAGGGAGACATCTTGATGAAAAATCGTACCATGACCGGGGCACCAGTTCACTGGGCGGCAGAGATGCACGCGCAGGAATACCGTGACGGCAAGCTGAGCCGCCGCGAGTTCCTGACCCGCGCCACGGGGCTGGGTGTTACGGCTGCTGCGGCATACGGCATGATCGGCCTGGCAGCTCCGGCGCGCGCCGCTGGTGAAGATGCCAAACAGGAAGGCGGAACCATCCGTGTTCAGACCGAGGTTCGCGCCCTGAAAGATCCGCGCACCTATGACTGGTCCCAAATCGGCAACTACAGCCGCGGTACACTTGAGTATCTGGTCGAGTATAACTCGGACGGTACATTCCGGGGGATGCTGCTGGAAGGTTGGGAAATCAACGACGACGCGACAGAATATACCCTCAAGGTTCGTCCGGGTGTGAAGTGGAACAATGGCGACGACTTCACGGCCGACGATGTGGCGTTCAACATTGCGCGCTGGTGCGACAAGTCCTCGGAAACCAACTCGATGGCGGGTCGCTTTGCAACGCTGGTCGATGAAGGGACGGGTCAGGCGATCGAAGGTGGCATCGAGGTCGTGGATCCCACAACCGTAAAGCTGAACCTGCCCAAATCCGACATTTCGCTGATTGCGGGCATGTCTGACTATCCGGCAGCGATCGTTCACCAGTCCTTCAGCGAAAATGACCTGCTGAACAACGTGGGCACCGGTCCGTATCTGATGAGTGAACTGGAAGTCGGCGTCAAAGGTGTTCTTGTCCGCAACGAGGAACATACCTGGTGGGGCGAGGAAGTCTTCGGCCGTCCGGCGCTCGACCGTATCGAATACATTGACTACGGCACCGACCCGTCTGCGTGGCTGGCAGCTCTGGAATCTGACGAAGTCGACATGCTGTATGAGTCGGTTGGTGAATTCATCGACGTCATGGACGGCCTCGGCTACGTGAAATCCGAAGTTATCACCATGGCTTCGATTGTAGTCCGTCCGAACCAGCTGGCCGAAGTTGACGGCAAGCAACCCTATGCGGACAAGCGTGTACGCCAGGCGCTTCAGATGGCCGTGGATAACTCGGTCTGTCTGGAACTGGGCTATGGCGGCCGTGGCACAACTGCCGAAAACCATCACGTCGGTCCGATCCACCCGGAATACCCTGAGCTGCCGCCGCAGAAGGTCGACCCGGAAGGTGCGCGCAAGCTGATGGAAGAGGCCGGTATGGCCGATTTCGAGCACGAGCTGATCTCGATCGACGACGATTGGCGCCGCAACACAACCGACGCCGTGGCTGCGCAACTTCGCGATGCGGGCATCAACGTCAAACGGACCGTTCTGCCGGGCAACACCTTCTGGAACGACTGGGTGAAATATCCCTACAGCTCGACCAACTGGAACCACCGTCCACTGGGTGTTCAGATCTGGGCGCTGGCCTACAAATCGGGCGAAGCCTGGAACGAATTCGGCTGGTCCAATCCTGACTTCGACGCGATCCTCGACGAAGCGCTTGCCATCGCGGATGCGGACAAACGCCGCGAGGTCGCTGCACGTGGCGCCGCGCTGATCCAGGAAGAAGGTGTGACGATCCAGCCTTACTGGCGCGCACTCTACCGTCACATGAAGGACGGGTTGGTTGGCACCGACATGCACGTGTCGTTCGAACACCACCACTACAAGTGGGGTTGGGCAGCCTAAACACTGCCGACTGCAAACCGGGGGCGCCTGATCGGGGCGCCCCTTTCCAGCCGCAGACTAGCCGACACGGGGTCGGATGTCCGAGGCCAGATAATGGTCCAATGATCTGCGGAACACCTGAACAACGGGGCCATCATGGGACTTTTCATCCTCCGTCGGTCAGGCGTGATGCTGCTTACAGCTTTGTGTCTGACATTCGTGGTCTTCTTTCTGACCAATCTTTACCCGAATCTTGAAAAACTGGCCAAGACACAGGGCAACCAGCGGATGTCGGACGAGCAGGTGGAAGCCTGGCTTGAAAACCGCGGCTACAGAGAGCCGATGCTGATAAAATACGGCCAATGGCTGGGTGTTGCCCCCGGGTTCACCAACACGCTGGCGGACGGACAGTTTGTCGGCACCTGTGTGCGCCCTGGAACGACCCCGGAAACGACGCCCAGCTATTGCGGCGTTCTGCAGGGTGAATGGGGCTATTCGACCGTATTCAAGGACGACGTCGGCAGCATTGTCGCCAAGCGTCTGGGGAATACCGGGTATCTGATGTTCTGGGTTCTGGTCCTTATGGTTCCTTCGGCACTGTTGGTCGGTGTGCTGGCGGGAATGCGGGAAGGATCGGCGCTGGACCGTTCCCTGTCGACATTTTCGATCATCACGACAGCGACACCTGAATATGTGTCCGGCGTTATCTTCATCGCGATCTTCACCTCGTCCACCGTCGGCCTGAAATGGTTCAAGGGCACGGCCACACAGGCGATGGACAACCCGACATTCGAGAATTTCTTCCTGCCGGTTCTGACCATTGCCCTTTACGGGATGGGCTATATCGCCCGGATGACCCGCGCCTCGATGACCGAGGTGATGACCGCTCAATACATCCGGACCGCCCGTCTGAAAGGGGTATCGTTCGGCAATATCGTTATGAAACACGCATTGCGCAACGCACTGATCGCGCCGTTCACCGTCATCATGCTGCAGTTCCCATGGCTGCTGAATGGTGTCGTGATCGTCGAGACCCTGTTCAACTACAAGGGTTTCGGTTGGGCGCTGGTGCAGGCCGCGGGCAACAACGACATTCAGCTGTTGCTGGCAATCTCGGTCGTGTCGGTCTTCGTGGTGCTGATCACGCAGCTGATCTCGGACATCGGCTATGTGTACCTCAACCCGCGCATCCGCATTTCGTAAGGGAGATAGAACATGGAACCTCTAAGCTGGACCGGCTCTATCGCCTTTCTGAATCCCCTGCTGATGATCGCGATTGCGGTACTGGTATTGTCGATCGTGGTCTGGATTCTGGCCAGTATCGTCCTGCCCGAAGCCCAGGTGAGCGTCAATCCGGATGGCACGCTCAGCTCGGCCGGCGGGGTGCGGGGGCTGATACAGTCGTCATTGCGCCTTAGTTTTCTGGCCTCAGTCGGCCTGGCGCTTGCCTATATCGTGCTGGGCATCCTGTTCGGTACCGGTGCCGGTATCATCGGGGCCATCTCGCAACAATTCCTGCCTGTCTGGGTGTCACTGATCATACTTTACGCCATGTCGATCGCCTTCAAGAGACGGCTGGGTTTGTACGGCAAACTGTACGACAGCCCAATCGGCATGATTGGTTTTGGCCTTGTCATGTTCTGGGTCTTTACCGGCATCTTCGGAGCGATGGACCTGATCGTGACGCACGACCCGCTGGCGCAAGTCTCGGGTATGAAGAACAAGGTCCCCGGCACTCCGCTGCCAAATCTGGAGGAAGGCGAATTCGCCTGGTATCTGCTGGGTGGAGACAATCTGGCGCGCGATGTGTTCAGCCGGATGGTCAAGGGCGCCTGGATCGTTGTGCAGATCGCGCCGCTGGCCACCATGTTTGCGTTCATGGTCGGGATCACATTGGGTCTGCCGGCCGGTTACTATGGCGGACGGCTGGATACGTTTCTGTCGTTCCTTGCCAACCTGATCCTGGCCTTCCCCGTGATCCTGCTGTTCTATCTGCTGGTCACCCCGGAGATCGTCGCGACAGGTGTGCCGAACTACATGGCGGCCGTCCTGTTCCTGTTCCCGATCCTGTTCCTTGGGGTGCTGCTGAACTCACGCTATTACACGCGGCCAAAATTCCGAACGCCACTTCTGATCGGAGTATTGGGCGTTGCGATCTGGTTGTACCTGTCGCTGATTTCGACAGGCGGTTACGTGATCAACACCGATGACTATCGCATCTGGGGTCTGCCTACCTATCTGGATCTGTTCGATATTCCGGGCGGTATTCTCGTCGTGTTCGTTTCCGTGGTCTTTGTGAACTCACCAACCGTGTTCCGTATCGTCCGTGGCCTCGCGCTGGACATCAAGACACGCGACTATGTGGCGGCGGCGCAAACCCGGGGTGAAGGTCCCTGGTACATCATGCTTTGGGAAATCCTGCCAAACGCGCGCGGCCCGCTGATCGTCGATTTCTGTCTGCGTATCGGCTATACCACCATCCTTCTGGGAACGTTGGGTTTCTTCGGACTGGGTTTGCCGCCTGAAAGCCCGGACTGGGGTTCGACGATCAACGAGGGGCGCAAGCTGTTGTCGATCTATCTGCACCCGGCCCTTCCGCCCGCGCTTGCGCTCTTGTCGTTGGTTCTTGGTTTGAACCTGCTGGCAGATGGTTTGCGCGAAGAAAGTCTGAAGGACTGATGTGATCGAGGCCGGGGGCCCTGCCCCCGGACCCCCGGAGTATTTTCGAAAAGATGAAGATTGTCGCTTGCACAGCTTCATCAGGGAGTAGGAAACGATGAACAAACTGGCGGAATATGACGGCCCGATCCTGGAGATCGACAAGCTGTCGATTTCATTCTTTACCCGCCTGCGGGAAATACCCGCCGTAATGGATTTCTCGGTCAGTGTGCAGCCAGGCGAAGCCGTGGGACTGGTCGGTGAATCCGGTTGCGGGAAGTCAACCGTTGCACTGGGTGTCATGCAGGACCTGGGGAAGAACGGGCGTGTCGTGGGTGGTACGATCAAGTTCAAGGGTCGCGATCTGTCCGAGATGACCACTGAGGAATTGCGCGACATTCGCGGCAACGAGATCGCGATGATCTATCAGGAGCCGATGGCCTCGCTGAACCCGGCAATGAAGATCGGCAAGCAGCTGATGGAAGTGCCGATGATCCACGAGGGTGTGGGCGCTGAAGAGGCCTATGCCCGTGCGCTGGAGGTGGTCACCGATGTGCGTCTGCCCGACCCCGAGCGGATGTTGAACTCATTCCCGCACCAGTTGTCCGGCGGTCAGCAGCAGCGGATCGTGATCGCCATGGCGCTGATGTCGAAACCGGCACTGCTGATCCTTGACGAGCCGACGACCGCACTGGACGTGACAGTTGAGGCGGCGGTTGTCGAACTGGTCAAGGATCTGGGCAAGAAATACGGCACCTCGATGTTGTTTATCTCGCACAACCTCGGTCTGGTTCTGGAAACCTGCGACCGGCTGTGCGTGATGTATTCGGGTGAGGCTGTCGAGCGCGGTTCGATCAAGGATGTGTTCGACGAGATGCAGCACCCCTATACGCAGGCGTTGTTCCGGTCGATACCGCTGCCGGGGGCGGACAAGAATTCGCGCCCGCTGGTCGCCATTCCCGGGAATTTCCCCTTGCCCCATGAGCGGCCTCCGGGATGCAACTTTGGTCCGCGCTGCGATTATTTCGAGGAAGAGCGCTGTGATGCGCAGGACATCCTGATGCAGGCGGTGCCCGGCAATGACCGGCACCACACGCGCTGTCTAAAATTTCAGGAGATCGACTGGAACGCCCCGATCACTGTGGGCGAACAGAAGGAAAAGGCCGAGATCGGCCGAACCGTTCTCAAGATGGACAACCTCAAGAAGTACTACGAGGTTGCGGCGAACGCCTTGTTCGGTGGCGGCGAGAAGAAGGTGGTGAAAGCCAACGAAACGCTGAGTTTCGAGGCGCATGAATCCGAGACGCTGGCCATTGTGGGTGAATCCGGCTGCGGCAAATCCACCTTTGCCAAGGTCCTGATGGGGCTTGAAACGGCCACCGACGGTCAGATTCTTCTGGACAACCGCAATATCGAACAGGTCCCGATCGAGGAACGTGACGCCAAGACCGTTGGCGAAGTTCAGATGGTGTTCCAGAACCCGTTTGATACGCTGAACCCCTCGATGACGGTGGGGCGTCAGATCATTCGCGCTTTGGAGATCTTTGGCGTCGGCAACTCCGAGGCAGAGCGCAAGAAGCGGATGCTGGAACTGCTGGATCTGGTGAAACTGCCCCGCGCATTCGCCGACCGTATGCCGCGTCAGTTGTCGGGCGGCCAGAAGCAACGGGTCGGTATTGCCCGTGCCTTTGCCGGTGACGCACGCATCGTTGTGGCGGACGAGCCCGTTTCCGCGCTTGATGTGTCGGTGCAGGCTGCCGTGACCGATCTGTTGATGGAAATTCAGCGCAAACAGAAGACGACGTTGCTGTTCATCAGTCACGATCTGTCGATCGTGCGCTATCTCAGCGACCGCGTAATGGTGATGTATCTGGGCCATGTGGTCGAACTTGGGACCACAGATCAGGTCTTTGCGCCACCGTACCATCCATATACCGAAGCCCTGCTGAGCGCGGTGCCCATCGCGGATACGTCGATCCAGAAGGAGCACATCGTTCTGGAAGGCGATATTCCGTCGGCCATGAACCCGCCGCCGGGATGCCCGTTCCAGACCCGCTGTCGGTGGAAGTCACAGGTTCCGGATGGGCTGTGCGAGCAACGCGTCCCGCCCGTCCAGACACTGGCAGACGGTCATCAGGTCAAATGTCATCTGGCCGAGGATATCCTTGCCCGAATGGAGCCGGTCATCAAGATTGCCGCAGAATAGACAACGTGAATCGATTGACAAAGGCCGGTCGTCAGACCGGCCTTTGTTTTTTTGCGCCGCATATTTTTGGGACGGCGCCCGGGATATGTTGTGAGTGGTAGCCCCGGTCAGATTTGTGCTCACCCGGTCAGGACGTTGTTTCCGAAATGCATGAATTCCTGATCCATGCCTGCGACCTCACCGGCCTCCAGTTTCAGACCGGCACTGTCGAGCATCGTATGGCTCTTTTGCGCTTTCACCCATTCATCTGCGGACTGCAACGTTGTCAGCGTGTATGACGTCACTTCGTTCAGGTAATGGGTCGGGATGATTACCTTGGGTTTCAATCTGGCCACGATATCGTTGCCCTGATCATAGCTGAGGATGTGTTGGGATCCGTCCACCGGCAGGGTGAGAACATCCACCTGCCCGATGGCATCCCAGAATTCCTGCGGCGGATTGTGGCGGTTGTCGCCCCAGATCAGGGTGCGGATCCCGCCGGTTTCGACGAGGTAGACGACCATGTCCATGTGGCCGACATTGTTCGGCGGGCAGGCCTCGGCTCCGAATTCCGCCAGCGCATTGGTCCAGTCATACCAGCCCGGCGCAACGCAGGCATGCTTGTCCGCAAACCCGGTAATCTTGAGATCGGCAAATTCAAAGTTTCCGACCATCCTGTCCAGCACCATGGTCGAACTCGGCCGTTCGATCGCATCAGGATCGAAATGCGCGTGGGTCGACATGGTTATGTCCACGGATATCTGCGGAAACTCATTGCGGAACCAAAGCCCCCATGCACCGGACGGATCGTCACGCCACGGGTCGAACAGAACCGTCGCCCCGTTTGGCGATGTGATCTTGATTGCGCAGTGACCGTAATAGTCAATCCCCACAGCGCCTGTCGAAGCCTGCCCGGTCGAGCCCTGCAGGTCCATGACGTGGTTGTTGTTCCCGGGCTGAAGCCAAGCTTGCGATTGCGCCTGTACCGGCGATCCGGCAACCAGAGACGCCCCTGCCCCCACACCTGCCGCACCAGCAGCCAGAAAGAATGATCGGCGCGACAGGCCGGGTGCCAGTGTGTCCCGTGATCCATTCATGATTGTTGGCTTCAGATCCTTGCGATCCATGTGCTGACCTCCGTGTTGGTTAGGTGCGGTACGATCCGCACCTTCAAAGGCAGGCTAACAAGCAAAGGTATCCATTCTCAGACGAGAAATATCGGGGGGTAATATGGGGGCATTCCCCATACTGAGCCTTCACGAAATCGTGAGCAGATGGCTGCGCAGGTTCTGATCGCGGCCTTCCAGTCCGAGTTTCTTGCGAATGTTGTTGCGGTGAAAATCAATGGTCGAAGTTTCGCGGCACAGAACCTTGGCTATGTCCTTGGTGGTCATTCCCGTCATAACAAGCTGGGCGATTTCAATTTCTGTCGGTGTCATGATCGAAAACGCGTCCGACAACTTGTCAGAGATATCCGAGGTGATCTGTTTCAGATTATCCTCGGCAAGCTCCAGATACGCGTGAGAGGCGTCTTCCGCGTTCAGATGATCACGCAGTTTGTGCAGATACGGAAGAACCATGGCCCGAACCTGCTCGACAATCTTCTGGTCCCGGTTTTTCCGGTCGTCGTCGAGGCTGGACAACAAAACGCGCAGGGCTGTGTTGGTCTCTCGCAGTTCTTTCGTGCGGGATTGAACCCTGTCTTCCAGTTGCGCCAGCGTCTCATTCAGTTTCGCCTCAATCGCGCGGCGCAGATAAACCTCCTGCAACAAAGCCAAATCAGCTTCGACCATGCGGGCGAACTGGATCAATCCCTCGCGGAAAAGCAGCGCGCGGCGGTTGCGGTGGCGGTCCAGCACGCAGATCGTTCCGAATATCTCGCCGTCCGGCCACTTCAGCGGCAACCCGATATAAAAGGACATGCCGTGTTCAAGGTCTTCATTTTTGTTCCAGACCGGGTCACATGTCGCGTCCTCGACAACCAGTTCACCGTCGCGTTCGAAGACGCCCTGACAATACAGTTTCGGATGCAGCTGAAAGTTCATGCCGACGGGGTACGGGTTTTGCGGGTGATCGGACGTGACCAGAACCCTGTGATCGGGCGCATCCGTCTTCATGATCAGGCTGGCCGGAACATCGGCAAGCTGCGCCACAAGATCCACCAACCGCTGCCAATTGGCCATTGTACCTTGCGGGATGTCCGGGCGATTGTGTGGCATCGGATGCCTCGTTTGTGATGGAGCTTTCCCTCTCAGGTTAGGCCGACCGTCACCCGGCGATCAAGAATCCGCCCCTCCGCAGTGCAGCGAGGCCATTTCAGCCGCCCCAAATCACCTTCACGTAGTTCTGGGTCTCCGCATAAGGCGGTATTCCACCGTGCTTTTCCACGGCCAGGGGGCCGGCGTTATACGCCGCCAGAGCCAGCGGCCAGGATTTGAACTTGCGATATTGCCACGACAGGTACCGCGCGCCACCTTCCAGATTTTGCTTTGGATCAAGCGGATCAACCCCCAGCAGATTGGCGGTCTGCGGCATGAGTTGCGCCAGCCCAAGCGCCCCCTTGTGGGACTTCGCAGTCGGGTTCCAGCCACTTTCCTGCTGCACCAGCCGCAGGAAAAGGTCTTCGGGGATGCTGTGCTTGCGCGCAGCGTCACGGGCCAGCGCCAGATATTGCCCCCGGTATTTGCCGGTATAACGTTTGTTGAATTTCCCCTGGGCGGATTTCGGTTTGAGCCGCTCGGACCCGCGGTACTGGGTCGCGGACCTGCTATCCAGGACTTTGGCCTGCTTTAGGAATATGTCCTTGCGGCTTTTGCTGGACAACGTCTGCGCACTGGCTGGAACCGACGCCAGCAACAGGCCCAGAACAAAGAAGCCACCAATCTTAGACCGCATTTATGCTTATCCTGCTCACTCAAAACTCTGCCGGAGTATAGGTATTCCAGCCAATAATGAAAGCTTGGTAAACAAAACCTGAGAGTTTTCCCGCCGGGTGTTGTAACCATCAACTCGGTTTCAACCGGATCGCAGTCCGTATAGGGTCGCTCAGGAACACAGGCGCCAGATTCGGGCGCGATCAAGTCAGAACAGTACGGGGAAATACATGGCGGGTTCAGTCAACAAAGTCATTCTGGTCGGCAATCTTGGCCGCGATCCTGAAGTGCGAACATTCCAGAATGGCGGCAAGGTCTGCAACCTTCGCATCGCCACGTCCGAGACATGGAAGGACCGCAATACAGGTGAGCGGCGCGAACGGACCGAATGGCACACGGTTGCAATCTTCAACGAAGGTCTGGTTCGCGTGGCCGAGCAGTATTTACGCAAAGGCTCAAAGGTCTATCTTGAAGGTCAGTTGCAGACGCGTAAATGGCAGGACCAGTCTGGCCAGGACCGCTATTCGACCGAAGTTGTTTTGCAAGGATTTGGCTCAACCCTGGTCATGCTGGATGCACGCGGTGAAGGCGGCGGTGGTGGATATGGCGGAAGCCAGTCCGGTGGCTATGGCGGTGGTCAGGCCGGCGGAGGCTATGGCGACTCCTACGGCGGCCAGTCCAGCGCACCGGCCCCTGCATCAGGCGGAATCGACGACGACGAGATTCCGTTCTAAGCATAGCGGAGACATATCATGACATGGTCCTTCTCTCTCGGCCGGCTGCTCGGGTCCGAACTGAGGGTCCATGTCACCTTTTTCCTGTTGCTCGCCTGGATCGGGTTCGCGGCCTATACGCAGGGTGGATGGAACGCAGCCCTGCAAAACATCATCTTTGTCCTGCTGCTGTTTGCCTGTGTGGTGGCGCACGAGTTCGGGCACGCGCTTATGGCGCGGCGGTTCGGCATCAAAACCCCGGACATAACCCTTTTGCCCATCGGTGGCCTTGCTCGGCTTGAACGCATGCCGGAAAAGCCTATGCAAGAGGTCTGGGTGGCGCTGGCCGGGCCGGCGGTCAATATCGTGATCTGGTTTGTGCTGGTCACTTTTGGGGCCAGCATGCCCATTGAAACGATGGCCCAGATCGACTCGGTCCATATCGGACTTCTGAACCGGTTGGCCTATATCAATCTCCTGCTTGCTGCATTCAACATGATCCCGGCATTTCCGATGGATGGCGGACGCGTTTTCCGGGCCCTGCTATGCCTCAAGATGGACCGGGTCAAAGCCACCCGCGTCGCAGCAATGGGCGGGCAAGTTGTGGCGATTGGTTTGGGCTTTCTCGGCCTGAATACAGGCAACCCCATTCTGGTGCTCATAGCTGTCTTTGTTTTTATCGCGGCCAACGCGGAAAGTCAGGATGTCGCAATGCGATCTGTGGCCCGGCGGGTATTGGCGCGCGACGCCATGATCACCGAATTTCATCCGCTTTCGCCCGGCGATACGCTCGACACTGCGGCGCAGGCCGTCATTCATACCACGCAGCACGAGTTTCCGGTGATTGAAGCCGACGGAACCCTATTGGGGTTCGTGACCCGCAACCGCCTATTTGCCGCTCTTGAGGGAGATCGTCCCAGATCGGACCCTGCCACTTCGATTATGGAGACGGATATTCCGTCGGTTCAATTAACCAGTGGCCTGGAAACCGTTCTGGACGGTTTGCACAAAGGCGCACCCGCAATTGCCGTCCGAACTGCCGGTGGGCGCATGATTGGGTATATCACACGCGAAAATATCGGTGAGCTGATGGTTCTGCGCGGTCGCTGAAAGCGCCTTACAATCAGTTGATTGAAAGAGCATCCTCAAGCACGGACAGGACCGCATCGCGCGGAACATCAGAGGTCACAAAAGCCTGACCTATCCCGCGCGCCAGAATAAACCGCAATTGTCCATCAATGACCTTCTTGTCCTGCGCCATCAGATCCACCAACACCTCGGCCCCCGGCAATTCACCGGGAATGTCAGCCAGATCCGTTTTCATCCCCATCGCCCGAAGATGCGCCCGCACCCTGCTGGGATCTTCCTGCGAGCATAGCCCCAGCCGCGAGGACAGTTCAAAAGCCAGGGCGCACCCAATGGCGACACCTTCCCCATGTAGCAGCCTGTTCGAGTATCCTGTTGCTGCCTCGAGCGCGTGACAGAATGTATGACCAAGATTCAGCAAGGCTCGATCACCCTGCTCAGTCTCGTCGCGCGCAACGATGTCGGCTTTCATCTGGACGGACCGGGTAACGGCGTGCACGCGGGACTGCATATCGCCCGACGACACCGAAGGCCCGTTCTTTTCAAGCCACTCAAAGAACGCGGCATCGCCCAACAGGCCGTATTTTACCACTTCCCCGTAGCCCGAAAGAAAGTCCCGCTGTGTCATGGATCCCAAGACCGAGGTATCCGCAAGCACCAGTGAGGGCTGGTGAAACGCGCCAATCAGGTTTTTGCCTTGGGGTGCGTTGATGCCCGTCTTTCCACCGACCGAGCTGTCGACCTGCGCCAGCAGCGAGGTCGGGATCTGCACGAACCGCACACCGCGCCGCAACACCGCAGCGGCAAATCCGGCCAGATCGCCAATGACGCCGCCGCCGAGGGCGACAACGACATCGCGCCGTTCGATCTTTTCCGCCAGCAGCCATTCGACCGCACGTTCAAAATGAGGCCAGCTTTTTGTCGCCTCGCCGGCGGGCAGTGCCAGCGCGCTCATGCCGATGCCTGCAGATTGCAACCCATCGCGCAAACCATCCAGATGCAATGCGGCGACATTCTCGTCCGTCAGAACCGCCACTTTTGGCCGATGCAGCAAGGGCGCGATAAACTCACCGGACTTCGCCAACAGATCGGGTCCAATCTCAACGTCGTAAGACCGATCTCCAAGTTCCACATTTACGGTTTGATGCATTTATTTTCGTTCCAGAACGTCCGGGCGCGTCATCAAAGACTCGATTACCCGGTTCACCATATTGTCGATCGAAATTTCGCCGTCCGAAACAACGGTCAGATCAGCCAGCGCATAGACCGGCACGCGATCTTCATACAACGCGCGTAAGGTCGCGTGGGGATCAGCCGTGCGCAGCAAGGGGCGCGTGTCTTTGTGCCGGACACGGTTCCACAACACGTTCAGATCGGCGCGCAGCCAGACCGATACCCCACGTTCGCTGATCATCCGTCGGTTATCCCCCGACAAAAATGCGCCACCGCCGGTCGAGAGGATGCCTTTTTCCTCATCCAGAAGACGCCCGATGACCTGGCTTTCCTTGGTCCGGAAAAAGGATTCACCATCGCGCTCAAAGATTTCCGGGATCGTCATATTCGCCGCCGATTCGATTTCGGCATCGCTGTCCAGAAAGGGCACGCCAAGCCGCGCCGCAAGGGCGCGGCCCACGGCCGTCTTTCCTGCACCCATCATTCCCACCAAAACAACCGTTTTGTGCAGTGCAAAGCCTGCTGACGGGTCAACCGTGCGGGTGTTATGCTTAATTTCGCTCATTTCACCGTGAATGACGTGATCTTGTGAAAATTGCCAGTTATAACTTGGTCAAAATCAAAAATTGAGGCAGCGTTGAGCCATGGGCCGCTTGATCAAGTTCGTTATATATATCATTTGCCTGAGTTTCATCGGGTTGGTCGCCTATACCTATGTTGGCCCCTACTTCGGCGCGGACTTCTCTGCCCCGCAAAGTGAAATACGCGAACCGGTTGATTTGGATGCGAATTAAAGCAGCGGCGGTTTTGCTGGTTCTGGCTAGTACGGCGCAAGCGCAACAGGAACCTCTCTCGGCCATTGACTGGTTGACCGATCCGCCCGAAAACCTGCCAGGTACCGTTCTGCTGGAACCCCCGGTTACCCAGACCGGCATTCAGCCCGACGTCCAGGTCACACCGCTCGAGGCTTTGTCGCAACCGCTGGGCCTCGTGTCATCATCGGTCACCGGGCTGCCCGTCGATCTGTGGCAGAACAGCGATCCAGATCGTTTGGCCGAACTGATTGCGAATGTTCCGGTCAAATACAATGCAGCGATGCAAAGATTGCTGTTCACCCTGCTGCTATCTGAAGCGCGGGCGCCCTCGGGACCAGAAGCGGAAGAAACGCTGTTATTGGCCCGCCTGGACCGGCTGATGCAATTGGGGGCCGCTGATCCCGCCCAGTCTCTGGTTCAGCTTGCCGGACCAACCGACAGCCAGGCGCGATTTCAGCGTTGGTTTGACGCCACACTTCTGACTGGCGACGAGGACCGCAGCTGCACCGCATTGATTGCACAGCCTTATCTGTCGACCGACTATGCTGCTCAAATCTTCTGTAAGGCGCGCCGCGGAGACTGGGTCTCGGCCGCGCTGACACTGGAAGCCGCGCATGCGTTGCAAATTCTGCCCGACGAAGATCTGGCGGTTCTTGATCGCTTCCTTAGCCCTGAACTGTTTGAAGGGGCCGCCTATCTGCCGCAGCCTGAAAACCCCGATCCGCTGAGTTTCCGGCTGTTTGAAGCCATTGGCGAACGCTTGCCCTCGGCCCCTTTGCCCCGAGCATTTGCAAACGCGGACCTGCGCGATGTTGCAGGCTGGAAAGCCCAGATCGAGGCCGCCGAACGTTTGACGAGAATCGGCGCTTTGACCCCCAATCAGTTGCTTGGCCTTTATACCGAACGCAAACCTGCGGCCTCGGGCGCGGTCTGGGATCGGGTTGCGGCTGTTCAACG
Organism: Ruegeria sp. AB8; assembly: GCF_056542605.1. Classification (NCBI taxonomy): domain Bacteria; kingdom Pseudomonadati; phylum Pseudomonadota; class Alphaproteobacteria; order Rhodobacterales; family Roseobacteraceae; genus Ruegeria; species Ruegeria sp. AB8. The sequence continues at coordinate 116,639 of NZ_JBQGAB010000014.1, read as the reverse complement.
GTTTGAAAGCGCGCTTGAAACCGGGAACCCCAACTCCATTGCCGAAGCCCTGCTGACGGTCTGGAAACAGATGCGCGACATCGGGCTGGAAGTTCCTTTTGCCGAACTGTTTGCCGAACGGCTGTCGCGGGTTACGCTGCCAGATGACGCATCCGAAGCCTTGCGTTGGCGCATTCTGCTTTTGTCTGAATTGTACGAAACCGCTGCAATTGACATACCGGAAACGGAACAAGGAGCACAGTTTCTGGCAGCACTGGCGCAAGGTGATCCCGGTCGTGCCAAATCACCATCTCCACTTGCAGATGCCGTTGCCGAGGGGTTTGTCTGGGCCGCACCAATCCCATCCGACATCGAAACCTTGCTGGCCAATGATCAGCTGGGCGAGGCCATTCTGGAGGCCATGACCCTTTTTGCCCATGGTGCCCGCGGAAATCTTGTGGACCTGACCGCGGCCATCGCCACTTTGCGCCGCGTCGGACTTGAAGATACAGCCCGTCGCGCGGCGCTTCAGTTGCTGATCCTTCAAGGAGTTTGAGAATGGCATCCCCGGCCACTCAGGACCTATGGATTTCGACCTTTTTACAGGCTCAGGCGGCCGAGCTTGGGGCGGCAACCAACACCCTGCTGGCCTATGGGCGTGATCTGAAAGATATTGCGGCCTGGCTGGAGCGGCGGTCTTCGAGTTTCGCTGACGCCGACAGGGACCGGATCGACGCCTATCTGATCGATTGCGACGCGCAGGGGTTGTCCCGCTCGACCCGCGCGCGGCGATTATCGGCCATCAAGCAATTGTACCGGTTCGCCTTCGAGGAAGGTTGGCGCGACACCAACCCGGCCATTCAGATCAAGGGTCCCGGACGGCCCAAACGATTGCCCAAAACGCTGGATGTACCCGAGGTCGACAGGCTGCTGGACGCCGCACGCCAAACCGGGCGCAGTGTCGCGGATCGGGTTCGCAATACCTGCCTGATGGAGCTTCTTTACGCCACTGGGATGCGCGTGACCGAGCTGGTCTCGCTGCCGGTTTCATCGGCGCGTGGCGATCCGCGCATGCTTCTGGTTCTGGGCAAAGGCGGGAAAGAGCGGATGGTGCCCCTGTCCCCGCCTGCCCGCGATGCGTTGGCGGCATGGCTGCCCCTGCGGGACGAGGCCGAAGACCAAACGGTCGCGAAAGGTGGGCAAAGATCCCGGTTTCTGTTCCCGTCCCGGGGCAAGTCCGGCCATTTGACACGGCACAGGTTCTTTTTGCTGGTCAAGGAACTGGCGGTTCAGGGCGGGGTTTCGCCCGAAAAGGTCACACCGCACACTCTACGCCATGCTTTTGCCACCCACCTCTTGGCCAATGGCGCAGATCTTCGGTCGATCCAGACCTTGCTGGGTCATGCGGATGTGGCGACCACGGAAATCTACACTCATGTTCTGGACGAACGCCTGTCAGAACTGGTGCTGGAGCATCACCCGCTGGCGAAAGACCCGGACAACAAGGGCTAAACCCTTGATCCGGAGGGGTGGCACCCCCATAACAATCGCAACCGCATCAACAATAAAGAACGATGGAACCCACTTCTTCTCTGATCGACGGCGCTTTTTGGTTCACCACCGGCGCAATCCTATTTTTGCTTGTTCTGTCAGGCTTCTTTTCGGGATCCGAAACGGCATTGACCGCGTCATCCCGCGGCAAGCTGCGGGTACAAGCCGACAAGGGATCACGCGGTGCGCAAAAAGCGTTGGACATTACCGACGACAATGAACGACTGATCGGTTCGGTTCTGCTGGGCAACAATCTGGTCAATATTCTTGCCGCCTCGCTGGCAACGGCACTTTTTACGCGACTGTTCGGCGAAAGCGGTGTGGCGCTGGCAACGCTGGTGATGACCTTGTTGGTTTTGATCTTTGCCGAAGTTCTGCCAAAGACCTATGCCATCACGAACGCGGAAAAAGCAGCCGCCGCGGTGGCTCCTATCATCGGAATCGTGGTGACGGTGTTTTCCCCTGTCGTCGCGGCGGTGCGTCTGCTGGTGCGCGGCGTGTTGCGCCTGTTTGGCGTTCAGATTGACCCCAACAGCAACATCCTTGCCGTGCGCGAAGAAATCGCGGGCGCCCTGCATCTGGGACATTCCGAAGGCGTGGTGGAAAAAGAAGACCGGGACCGCATTCTGGGCGCGCTTGATCTGGGCGATCGCGCGGTGGAAGAGATCATGCTGCATCGATCCAATATCGAAATGATCGACGCGGACGACGCGCCCGAAAAAATTCTGAAACAATGTCTGGAAAGCCCGCACACCCGCTTGCCCGTCTTCCGCGACGAGCCCGAGAACATTGTCGGCGTCGTGCACGCCAAGGACCTGTTTCGCGCCATGTATGCCCAGGTGGGCGGACACGACGGCGACACAGACCGGCTGAAGTCCTTCGACATCTCCAAGGTGGCCACCGATCCGTATTTCGTTCCCGAAACCACTACTTTGGACGATCAGATGCGGGAATTCCTGCGCATGCACAGTCATTTTGCACTGGTTGTCGATGAATACGGCTCGCTCCGCGGCCTGATCACGCTTGAGGACATTCTTGAAGAGATCGTGGGCGAAATCGCCGATGAGTTCGATCTGGACGAAGAAATAGCGATTACGCGGACCGATGACGGGCAGTTTCTGGTCGAAGGCGCGATGACGATCCGAGACGTCAACCGCGCGATGGAATGGACCCTGCCCGACGAAGAGGCCAACACTGTCGCCGGTTTGGTCATTCACGAGGCGCAGATGATCCCGACTGTCGGACAGGTCTTTTCCTTCCACGGGTTCCGCTTTGAAGTCACCGCGCGGGAAGGCAACCGGATCACCGGGCTGAAGATCCGCCCACTCTGAAGCAAGATGGTATAGCAGCCAGCCGCAGGAGTCCGGCCTCCCAACGCAATCGATTGTTTGCGTGCCCAAGCGACACCCAATGTCGTATTTGGCGTTGCATCCCCTGCCCGCCGATACAGACTGGCATAAAACCTTGTGGAGCAAATCATGAATCTCACAACCCGGGTTGCCGTGATCGGCGGCGGTGTCGTCGGATGCTCGGTCCTGTACCACCTGACCAAACTTGGGTGGTCAGATGTTATGCTGATGGAACGGTCAGAGTTGACCAGCGGATCCACCTGGCACGCGGCCGGGGGGTTTCACACACTGAACGGCGACACCAATATGGCTGCCCTTCAGGGCTACACCATCCGCCTGTACAAAGAGCTGGAAGAGATCACCGGCATGTCCTGCGGGCTGCATCACGTGGGTGGAGTCACGCTTGCCGATAATCAGGACCGATTTGACATGCTTCTGGCTGAACGGGCCAAACATCGGTTCATGGGACTGGACACTGAAATCGTCGGGCCCGAAGAAATCCGCAAGATTGCGCCGATCACCAACACCGAAGGCATCATCGGCGCGCTGTATGATCCGCTCGACGGGCATCTGGACCCGTCCGGTACGACCCATGCCTATGCCAAGGCGGCCCGGATGGGCGGGGCCACGATCGAAACCCATTGCATGGTTCGGGAAACCCGGCAACGGCCTGACGGTTCATGGGATGTCGTCACCGACAAGGGTACGATCCACGCCGAACATATTGTCAACGCTGGCGGCTTGTGGGCCCGCGAGGTCGGGGCGATGGCGGGTATCTATTTCCCGCTGCATCCGATGGAGCACCAGTATCTCGTTACCGACTCGATCCCGCAGATCGAAGCAATCATTGACGCAGGCGGCGAACACCCGCATGTGATGGACCCCGCTGGCGAAAGCTATCTGCGGCAGGAAGGACGCGGCCTGTGCATTGGGTTTTATGAACAGCCCTGCAAGCCTTGGGCCGTGGATGGAACCCCGTGGGAGTTCGGCCACGAATTGCTGCCCGATGATTATGACAAAATCACTGACAGTATCGAATTTGCCTATAGACGCTTCCCCGTTCTGGCCGAAGCGGGCGTGAAATCCGTGATCCACGGCCCGTTCACCTTTGCACCTGACGGGAACCCTCTGGTCGGGCCGGTGCCGGGCATGCGCAACTACTGGTCAGCTTGTGGCGTGATGGCCGGATTCAGCCAAGGCGGTGGCGTTGGCCTGACGCTGGCGCAGTGGATGATCGAAGGCGAACCCGAACGGGACGTCTTTGCCATGGACGTTGCCCGCTTTGGCGATTGGATAAGCCCCGGCTACACCCGCCCGAAGGTGATTGAAAACTATCAGAAAAGGTTCAGCGTCGCCTACCCGAACGAGGAACTGCCCGCTGCGCGTCCAAACCGAACCACACCGATGTATGACATTTTCAGCAACATGGGCGCGGTCTGGGGGCAGCAATTCGGGCTGGAAGTTCCCAACTACTTTGCCCAGGGCGATGAACCGGACCACGAAACCCCGTCTTTCCGTCGTTCTGACGCATTCGAGGCCACCGGTCGCGAGGTGCGCGCGGTTCGTGAAGCCGTAGGTATCAACGAGGTTCACAACTTCGGAAAATACCGCGTCACGGGACCTGATGCCCGGGCCTGGCTGGACCGGATCATGGCGGGACGAATTCCGCAAGTCGGGCGGCTGTCCCTGTCTCCGATGCTTTCTCCCAAAGGAAAACTGATCGGTGATTTCACCATTTCCTGTCTGGGTGAAACAGAATTTCAACTGACCGCCTCTTACGGCAGCCAGGCATTTCACATGCGTTGGTTCCGGCAGAACCAAACCGGAAATGTCGAGATTGAAAACATCAGCGATCGCCTGAACGGATTTCAGGTTGCAGGCCCCCTGGCCCGCGATGTTCTGGCAGCCTGTACGCGGGACGACGTATCAGGTCTGAAGTTCATGGATGTGCGCCGAATGACGGTGGGCATGACGGACTGTATTGTTCAGAGGGTCAGCTATACCGGCGATCTGGGGTACGAGGTGTTCTGCGACCCGATGGCCCAACGACAGTTGTGGCAGACCTTGTGGCAGGCCGGTCAACAGTTTGGAATGGTGCCGTTTGGTATGCGCGCGATAATGAGCCTTCGTCTGGATAAGTTTTTCGGCTCGTGGATGCGTGAGTTTTCACCGGATTACACTGCTGCGGAAACCGGACTGGATCGGTTCATCTCGTTTACAAAAAACGCTGATTTCATTGGCCGCGCGGCAGCCGAGCACGAAAAGGAAGCCGGTGCCACACGCCAGCTTGTAGCCTTTGAAGTCGACGCGGAGGACACGGATGTAAACGCATACGAACCGATTTGGCTGGACAACGAAGTTGTCGGGTTCTGCACGTCCGGCGGGTATTCACATTACGCCGGTGAATCCATCGCACTGGGGTTTCTGCCCGCTGACCGCGCCCACGACGGACTTGAAGTTGAAATCGAAATACTTGGCCAGATGCGCAAGGCGCACGTGATCTCAAAACCGCTGTTCGATGCGGATGGCGCGCGGATGCGGGGATGACTCGGGGCTGCAGCCCCAGCATGATGGCGGAATGATTCAGATACCCGTCATTCTTCTGGCCGCAGGGCAATCCAGCCGCATGGGCGGTGCAGACAAGCTGATGCAGGATGTCGATGGCATCCCTTTGTTGCGCCGCTCGGCCCGGGCTGCGTTGGCAGTCGGGCCGGTCTTTGTTGCGCTGCCTCCCGCCCCGCATGCGCGTTACGGGGCCGTAAAGGGACTCGATGTTCATGCGGTGGAAATCCCGGATGCCGATGAAGGCATGAACGCCAGCCTGCGCGGTGCCATGGCCGCTATCCCAACCGAAGCCAAAGCCGTCATGGTTCTGCTGGCGGACCTTCCGGAATTAACAGGCAATGATCTGGAGGCGGTCGCGGCCTGTGTCACAGCTCATCCGGACAAACTGATCTGGCGTGGTGCAACAGAAAACGGAAGGCCGGGGCACCCTGTCATTTTCGACCACAAGCTTTTTTCGTTACTGAGCCAACTCAAGGGCGATGAAGGTGCGCAATCCGTTGTGCGTGCACATTCCGACAGGGTTCATCTGCACCGCCTGCCCGGACGCAACGCGCTGCTGGATCTGGATACACCAGAAGACTGGGACGAGTGGCACAGAACACGGCCCCCGAAATAGACGCGGCCCGGTCGTTGTCGACCGGGCCGGTTGCCCAAAAGCAAGACTACCACTTTTCACCAATTCCAAAAGCGCGACCCAACCACCTTACAAGGCTATCGGGTATTACGCTGCCGAACCTAAACAAGACCCCCTCGTTAACATGCCGCTCAGCGCTTCTGGTACTGAGTAAGCCTTCAGCACCCCCTAGTGCTTCTGGCTCCCCCTCGCTTGGACAATTTCATCGTCGCTTATCCGACCCTTTCAAACAATCTAAAATTGGAAGAAACGGTTAATTTCGAGGAATTCAGGTAGTTTTTGCGCAACATCTCGCTTATTGAAGCTCAACTTTAACGCGATTACGCTCTTATGGCCAAGTTACAAACCGATGTTTTATGATTGTTTGGAGTGATCAATAACGGCAAAAAGAAAATGCGTTACACTCAGGTCTAGTCAGTAGATAATATCTCTTCACAACCTGAAAGCGATTTACTGATCCGCACAACTTTGCGCGACCCCTTTGTTTACCAAACAGATTCAATTCACCAGTTTTCATCCATTGACAGCGATTTTGGCAACAATACACCGATTCGTGAGCTGCGATCCCTGTTCACGCCCAGTATCGGTTGATCTGATTGGTGACAAAGGAAGGCCCGAATGTGGCTGAATTAAGATTTCTTAATCTCGCGATCATGAAAGCCCAAGCCTGAAGCGGCATCTTCTGTCTCAACGCGCGGGTGTAACCGCGTGATGTTAACAGGAGAACTAAATGAGCATCCGAAAATCCTCGCTTCTTTTACCACGCACGTCTGGCTGGATCGGCGCCAGCGCCCTGGGCGCAACCATGCTGGCCTCGACCGCCCTGCCGTCGTTGGCGGATGAAGCCCTGGCAGACCTGGTCGAATCCGTTTCGCCATCGGTCGTGACCATTATCGCCAAACAACAGGCCGCCCCTACCCCGGTTCAGGGAAAAGAGTTTGATTTCGAAGGCCACCCGTTCGGTGAGTTCTTCAAGCGCTTCGGCATGCCTGAAGGTTTCGATGCCCCCCAACGCGGCCCGGCCCAGGGGCTGGGGTCGGGATTTGTGCTGGATGAGGACGGCTACATCGTCACCAACCACCATGTCGTAGACAATGCCGCCACGGTTACGGTCCGTCTGAGCGATGACCGATCCTTCGAAGCCGAAATCGTGGGGACAGACCCCCTGACCGATATCGCCGTTCTGAAAATCGACGCGGGCGAGGACCTGCAGGCCGTCAAGATGGGTGATAGTGAAGTAATCCGCGTGGGTGAAGACGTGGTCGCTATCGGCAATCCGTTCGGTCTGCATTCAACCGTGACCACCGGTATCGTTTCGGCCAAGGGTCGCAACATCTCGCAAGGGCCATATGCTGAATTCATCCAGACGGATGCGGCCATCAACAAGGGCAACTCGGGCGGCCCGCTGTTCAACATGGAAGGCGAAGTAATCGGCGTGAACTCGGCCATCTACTCACCCAGCGGCGGCTCGGTCGGTCTGGGCTTCGCCGTAACCTCGAATATCGTCGAACACATCACCGCCGACCTTTTGGATGATGGTCAGGTAAGCCGCGGCTGGTTGGGTGTCTCGATCCAGAATGTCAGCCCCGAACTCGCGGCCGCATTGGGGATCGAGTCGTCAGCAGGCGCACTTGTGTCGGATGTCGTACCCGGCAGCCCCGCGGAAGGCGCCCTGCAACAAGGCGACGTGATCCTCAGCTTCAATGACCAGAGCGTCGATTCCAGCAGCGAGCTTCCGCTTCTTGTCGGCACGACCAAGGTCGGCACGGACAGCACGCTGACCGTGTTGCGCGACGGCAAGGAAGAACAGGTCAAACTGACCATCGGACAGCATCAGTCCGCATCGGCGGAACCCGACAAGGCGGTTGACGAGACCCTGTCCGGTACATCCCTTGGTGTGACAGTTGCCCCGCTGACAGATGCCGCGCGGGCCGAAATGGGCGTTGACCAATCCGTCGAAGGTGTCGTCGTGACCGACATGTCGCCGGACAGCCCGGCTGAAAAAGCAGGCCTACGGCGCGGTGACGTCATCGTCAAACTGGGCGGTCAGGACACGATCACTCCGGAGGCCCTGAAGGCGGCGCTGGACAGCGAAAAGACTGATCCTGCGCTGGTTCTGATCAATCGCGGCGGCAACCAGATCTTCGTCGCGGTCGAAATCGCCTGATCTGAGACATGCGCGTGCCACGTGATGGGGAAATTTGGCGCGCGCCTCGCCGGCGGGTCTGAATTGTCCGCAGCCTGCCGGCACTGCCGGGTGTGCCTGGTCGCACCCGGCATGTGCTTTATCTGAAATTTGTGTTTAAATCCCGGCAGAAAGGAACCTCGATCATGAGCAGACGCCTTCTGATCGTCGAAGATGACGAAGAGACGCGGGACTTTATCGCCAAGGGGTTTGGCGAAGAAGGATATGTTGTCGAAACTGCGGCCGATGGCCGTGAGGGGCTGTACCACGCAACTGACGGAGGATTTGACGCTGTCGTCCTTGACCGGATGCTGCCGGGTCTTGACGGGCTGTCCCTGATCAAATCCATGCGCGCCGCCGGGTTGAAGACGCCCGTTCTGATGCTGACCGCCATGAGCGCTGTTGACGAGCGCGTCAAAGGCTTGCGCGCCGGTGCCGACGATTATCTGGTCAAGCCATTCTCGTTTCAGGAACTGCATGCTAGGATTGAGGCCCTGTTGCGCCGCCCTCAGGAAGCCGAAGAAAACCCGACCCTGAACTGCCGGGACCTTGAAATGGACCTGTTGACCCGCAAGGTCACACGCGATGGGCGTGAAATTTCCCTGACCCCGCGCGAGTTCCAGATCCTGGAATTCTTCCTGCGCCGCAAGAACCGCGTGGTGTCCCGCACCATGCTGTTGGAAGGCGTGTGGGATTATCACTTTGACCCCAATACCAATGTCGTCGATGTCCATATCTCAAAACTCCGCCGTCAGTTGGATGAAGGCGACGCCCAGCCCCTGATTGAAACTGTCCGGGGGGCCGGTTACATGATTTCTGATGGCTAACCTGCGACTGTCCCTGCGAAATTCCCGTACGCGGCTTGTTTTGGCCAGCATGATCCTCAGCACATTGCTGACTGCGACCGTTCTGGGACTGGTCTATTTGACGGCAAACAGAACGATCGAAGGCGAAACCCGGTCTGTCGTAACCGCCGAGCTGACCGGGCTGGCGGACGAATACGACAGACGCGGCATGATCGGATTGATATCAGCCATTGATCGCCGTCTTGCGAACGCCGCGGAACGCGACGCTTTGTATTTGTTGACAGACAGGTTTGGGACACCTCTTGCCGGTAATCTCGCACAATGGCCCGACGATGTGACTGCAGGCAGCGGCTGGGTCGATCTTCAGGTGCGGCAAACCGAATCCAATCAGTTTGTTCCGATTTCGGCGGCATCGGTCCGGCTGCCCGGCGGCGAAAGGCTTCTGGTTGGTCGGGACGCGTCCGCCAGACAGCAATTCGACCGCGTTTTGTTTCAATCAGTGGCGCTCGCCCTGGCCATTGCACTGCTCCTGAGCCTGCTGACCGGATGGTTGTTAACCCGGCTGGTGTTTTCCCGTCTCAAAGATGTTGCGGACACCGCGGACAACATCGTGTCCGGCGACCTGAGCCGCCGCATTCCTATTCGCGGCACAGGGGATGAATTCGATCAGGTCGCAGGCACCCTGAACAACATGCTGGACCGGATCGAAGAACTGATCAGCAACCTGCGCACGACATCAAACTCGATTGCCCATGATTTGCGGTCGCCCCTTTCGCGGCTTCGGCAAAGGATCGAAGCCTTGACCGATCCCGGCAAGAGTGATCTGGACCGAGAAGTCGACATTGCCCGCGCGACCGGTGAAATCGACCACGTTTTGCGGGTTTTGGGTCAGTTGACCGAGATTTCACGCGCCGAGGCCGGTCTGGGCCGGGAACAGTTCGAACCAGTTGACCTGCAACAGTTGGTGGGCGACGTGGTGGACCTGTACGAGCCTGTCGCAGCGGACCAGGGTATCCGACTTGTAGTGTCCGGCGAAGCAAAGCCAATTCAGGGGCATCGACCGCTTCTGTCCCAGGCTTTGTCAAACTTACTCGAAAACGCGTTGAGGTACGCGCCCGAAGGGTCTGAAATTACGATAAACTTGTCTGGAATAAAGGATTACGTTCTTCTTAGCGTCAGAGACCAGGGCCCCGGTGTTCCGCCCGAGGATCTGCCGCGCCTGCAACTGCCATTCGTCACGCTTGATCCTGCGCGCACCGAACGCAATTCCGGGCTGGGTCTGGCGCTGGTCGCGGCAATTTCGCACATGCATGGGGGCAAATTCTCGGCACGCAATTGCAATCCGGGGCTTGAAGCAACCCTGACGCTGGCGCGAAAGGGTTAGTCGGGAATCCCGTCAATCGCCATCATCTTGTTTTTGTACCGCTTGTCCCCGGTCACATCTGTACCGAACCAGCTTGGCGGCCTGAACCCTTCTGCTTCGGCTTCCGATGTGAACTCGACCTCGACCAGAGACAAGGGCGCAAGATCGCCCAGAAACACGTCCAGCTCAAACACCCGACCATCCGGCAACTCCCCGGTATAGCGCTCTTTTTCGACCCTGCGGCCCTCGGTCTCGGGCCAGAAGGTGTTGAATTGTTCGGGTGTGATTTCAGCCTCTCTTTCCACACGCACCATTGCACCCTTTCCCTTCAGTGTCAGGTAATGAACGTCGTTCTTCTGACGCAACCGCAGTTCGGTGGAATCGTCTGGCGCAGTCAGATAGCCCTGCCGCACCAAGGCCTTGCGCGTTTCTGTCAGATCAGGCCGTTCAGCCACCAGAAACTTACGTTCGATTTCCGTGCTCATGTCAGGGCTTCCAACTCGTCAAACAGCGCCTTGTAGGCCCGGCTTGCCACGCTCGAGCCCGCATAAACGCTGACAGGCGCGCGGTGCATACCCATGCGTTCAATATCGGCTGCGAAGGGTATGACCGTTTTCATGAACCTCTTGCGATACAGCTTTCGCATTCCATCCATCGTTTCCAGATGAAGGGTCTTGCGCCGTTGCACCATGGAAAAGAAGGCCTTGAGCTTCTTTTTGGGCAGTTTTTTCTGTTCAAAAAAACCGATCAGCTGATCGAATGTCCGTTCCGACAGGGTCGTCGGAATGACTGGAACCACAATCTGATCGGCAGCCTTGAATACGTTCTCGGACAATGTCGAAAAGTTTGGCGGACAGTCCAGAATGACCACATCATAGTCACTGCCCGCCGCAACCAGGGCTTTCTTCAACCGGGATCTTCTGTTTTTCATTCGCGACAGGAAAACATCGAAATCGCGATAGGTCAGGTTAGCAGGCAGGACGTCCAGCCGGTCAAAGTCGCTGGCGCGGATCGATTTGGTAAACCGTTCCACATCCTCGAAGAATCGTGCTTCAGTCAGCTTTTTTGACGGCTTTACCCGCAGGTAGAATCCTGACGCCCCTTGGGAATCCAGATCACACAGCAGCACGTTTTGACCCGAACGCGCATAAGCATAGGCAAGATTGACCGAGGTCGCGGTTTTTCCCACACCACCTTTGTTGCTGTAGCAGGCAATGGTTTTCAATCCTCAGTCCCCCTTATGATGAAACAAGCTGCGGAATAGATGCCGGATGTCCGGGCTGTCAAAATGGTTGAAATTGGCGATCACACGATCCCGTTCGGATTTTTGCCGCTGATCAAGCACCGAAATCAGCCCACCAGCGGCCAAGGCCATTTGGGCATCCACCCGGCCTTGTGTGTTCGACTGTTTAGTCACAAACCCTAGCAGCGCGTCCTGCTGGACTGAACAGTCATTGAAACGCCCCAGATTATCTTGCAACTTTTTCAATGGCTTGATGATCGACTTGAATGCCTTTTCATAAAACAGCGGTGCAAAGAATTCCATAAGATACCTGAGTTTCTTGCAGTCAATCCTGAGATCGTGGACCGCTTTATCCGGGGTCATGGGGGATATACGCCGCGCCCTTTTGCAAACCTTGCGGTAGCGTTTCCAGATCAGGGCGCAAGCATATTCATAAGCGCCGCGTTCGGCGTTGGGCCCCGGTTGCAAAGTCTGGGGAGCTGCAAGCAGCGCCGCAAGGTCATCCATCTGCTTTTGATAGGCTGCACTGCGGAACCGACGGGACAGGCTTGAAAGTTTCTGCGCACGTTCCGTCTGGAATTGCCGAAACATGGCCTCGGCACCATCATGAAGATTGGGCGGTATCAAGCTGAAATACATATCCTTTTCCAAAAGGTACACATCCAAGTCCCGCAGCCGACCGGTCGGGGCCATAAGGTCGGAAAATTGCCGCTTGAGGGCATTCGTATGCGCAGGTGAAAAGACCCCTTTGAACAGGCTGAGAACCGAGCGGACACGCCGCAACGAAACGCGGTAATCGTGAAGAAACTCGGTATCAATGTCGGCAATAACACCCGCTTCGTTCCGCCGCGCAACAGCCAGAAAGGTGCGCATCAGATCCACGGCAACCTCAATTGAAGGCTCTTCTTTTCCCAATAGTACGATAGGTTTGGATTGATACGGGGGCGTTTCAGGGAACAGAATGGGGTAAACGACATCAAGACCGCCTTCGTCCCCGGCCATTTCCTGCAATGCTGCGCAGATCGTTTCATAGGCGGGTTCATATCCGCGCAGGGAACGAACTCGCACCAGGGTCGCCTGCCTGTTTTCGGATTTCAGTGAAATCAGTTCGCCGCGTACACGCGTCTTTTCCAAATCGTTAACTGCGGCAAATTCCTGGATTTCCAAATCTCCTGCACCAAGGTTCATCAATGCACGCAGCTTTGGAAATCCGTTCAATGCATCACGTACCGGACCGTCCGATAGATCCTGAACGAACTTTCCCGTGCCTGTGCCCTTCTGAACCGGAAATCCTCCATTGCCCTGCAAAAGCCGCAGTGTTTCGACGACCTCCAGCAAGATCGACCCTGCCGTTCTGAGCGATTGATCGTGGCAATCCAGCCAGTTGAAGGACTGCGGCGGAGTCCCTCCTTCAACCCGTAAGGCCAGCCCTTTCAGGCCCTTGTTGAACGCGAACGGGTCAAACTTCCCGTCAACAACGTACACTCCGGCCCGCCGTACCATCAGAACCCGTGCTTGCGAGGCATGCGGGGCCCATCGATCAAAAAAGTTTCCATGATTTCTGTCTCACTCACTTCTTCGACCACCCGGCTTTCGCGACATTGTATTCGGCTACCGATTGTTACCGGTTTCCTTGATTTTCCAACATCGGAGACTGCACGACAATATGACAGCATGAAACCGTAGCTTGGGTGATCAGGCAAGAATTGCGTCAATGTTATCCTTCAGACCGGCGACACTCCATCAACCGGATGACAGCATCGCGGCGTCCAGATAAGACTTGGGCATGTCAGATCCTGTTTCATCCATCCGCAACCTCGGCCCTGCCTTTGAACAGGCATGCGCACGCGCTGGAATTCATTCGGCGCAGGAGTTGCGCGAACTGGGGGCCGACGCGGCGTATGCCCGGCTGCTTCAGGCAGGATCACGACCGCATTTCATTGGCTACTATGTACTTGTCATGGGATTGCAGGGCCGCCCCTGGAACGATTGCAAAGGCGAGGAAAAGAAAGCGCTGCGTCAAAGGTTCGATGCGATCAAGGCCAATACAAAGACCGCCCCGCAATCGAAGTTGGTTTCGGACCTCGACGCCATCGGAGTGCGCATCACGTCGAATGACCTCAAGCCAGTTTGAACAAAAAAACCGCCCCCGAAACCAGAGGCGGCCTAATCTGTTCACCAAAGTGGTGGCTTAGCCGACCAGCTCGATGCCCGAGAAGAAGTAAGCGATTTCAACCGCTGCTGTCTCAGGTGCGTCCGAACCGTGGACCGAGTTTTCGCCAACCGATTCAGCGAACTCGGCGCGGATGGTGCCAGCTGCTGCGTCTGCAGGGTTGGTTGCGCCCATGACTTCACGGTTCTTTGCAATGGCGCCTTCGCCTTCCAGAACCTGAACAACAACCGGAGCCGACGACATGAATTCGCACAGTTCGTCATAGAACGGACGCTCGGCATGTACTTCGTAGAACTTGCCGGCTTGTTCCTTCGTCATGTGGATGCGCTTTTGCGCAACGATGCGCAGGCCGGCTTCTTCGAACTTGGCGTTGATCTTGCCAGTCAGGTTGCGGCGGGTTGCATCGGGTTTGATGATCGAGAATGTGCGTTCCAGTGCCATGTCGGCCTCTCCTTACTATATGACGCGGACCCGCGCCGAAATCTATCGCGCGCCGCCTAGCATGGTCTGTCCCTTAAGAAAAGCACTATGATGCTTTGCGGATCAGATCGTGTCGGGCAACGGGTCGCGCTGGTCAATCCAGCGCACATAGAGCACGGCAAGAAGGCCCGCGAAACTACTGACGCCCATCATCCCCAGCACGATGAAGGGTGCGTTTCCGGGGGTGACCAGTACCCCGGTGGCCGAAGTCAGGATTGCGCCCAAGGCCACTGTCATAGCGCCCGAAAGACCTGCTGCGCTGCCTGCAAGCTGGGGCCGCACTGACATCAAGCCAGCGGTCGCGTTGGCCACGGTCAGCCCGTTCCCAAACCCGACAAACACGGCGGAACCAAAGAAGGACCAGACAGTCCCCACACCCCCTGCAAAGGTCATCAAGCCGACCAAGGGGCCGACCGAAGCGATCACTCGCCCGGCAAGAATCAGGGTGCTCAGTCTTGTGCGGGCTGCAAGCCGTCCGGTCAAAAAGCTTCCGGCCATGAACCCCATCGTGATGATCCCGATTCCAAGCCCCAGCAAGGCCGGGTTCAGATCGAACCACGTGGCCGCAACAAGCGGCGCACCGGTAATAAAGGCGTAGAACCCGCCGATGGAAAAGGCGGCACAGAATGAATACCCCCAGAACCGTCGCGAGTTGAACAGCAGCGGATAGAGCTTCATCTGGGCGGTGAAGGTTGCGGTTGTGTTGGTATTGGTCTCGCCCAGATCGACCCAGACCAGCGCCAGAAGGCCTGTTCCCATCAGGAAATACAGAACAAATCCGGCCCGCCAGCCGAACAACATCTCAAGCACTCCGCCCAGCATCGGGCCAAGCATTGGCGCCAGTGCCATGGCCATCGAGACATAACCCAGTTTGCTGGCGGCCTCATTGGGAGGATGCATGTCGCGGATGGCGGCGCGCGCCAGAACCTGCCCCGCGATAACAGCGCCCTGCAACATACGGAAACCCAGAAACGCCCAGATCGATTGGGCCATGGCGCAGCCGATCGAGGCGATGACGAAAAGTCCCATGCAGCTCAGCAATACCGGCCTGCGACCGAACCTGTCGGACAAAGGCCCCATGATCAGTTGCAAAACCGCAGACAGCGCCAGGTACCCTGCAACAGACAGGTTCACGAGACCGTAATCTGCCTGCAAGTCCTCGCCGATATGAGGCAGAGATGGCAGAAACATGTTCAGCGACAGAACCGACAACGCAGTGATCAGGACCAGCGTGATCAGGGATGGAGGCGTTCGCGCGGGTCTCATTCAACAATCCGTTCCGGGTGAAATCATGTCAGCGCTATCACATTGATCGCGTGCTGAACATGTCAAGCTGCTGGCGGCCAAATTCACCCTCTGTTATGAGCGGCTCATGTTACGGATTGAAGACATAACCTACGCGGTAGAAGGCCGTCCCCTGTTCGACGGGGCCAGCGCAACAATTCCTGACGGCCACAAGGTGGGTCTTGTTGGGCGCAATGGCACCGGCAAGACCACCCTTTTCCGCCTCATCCGTGGGGAACTGGCGCTGGAATCGGGAAACATCAAGCTGCCCAGCCGCGCGCGGATTGGCGGGGTGGCACAGGAAGTCCCCTCCTCCGATGTTTCGCTGATCAATACGGTTCTGGCGGCCGACACCGAACGCAGCGCGCTGTTGGCCGAGGCTGACGCAGCCACCGACCCGGCGCGGATTGCCGATATCCAGACCCGACTGGCCGACATCAACGCCTGGTCGGCCGAGGCGCGCGCGGCTTCGATCCTGAAAGGACTGGGTTTTGACGATGAAGACCAGTTGCGGCCCTGCTCGGATTTCTCAGGCGGGTGGCGGATGCGCGTTGCACTGGCGGCGGTGCTGTTTTCGCAACCCGATCTGCTGCTGCTGGACGAACCGACCAACTATCTGGACCTCGAAGGTGCGCTGTGGCTGGAAAGCTACCTGGCAAAATATCCGCATACGGTCATCATCATCAGTCACGACCGGGGTCTGCTGAACCGCGCTGTGGGATCGATCCTTCATCTGGAAGACCGCAAGCTGACCTATTACGCGGTGCCCTATGACAAATTCGCCGAGCGTCGCGCCGAGCGGCTGGCGCAGGCCGAATCCGAGAACGCCAAGGCCAAGGCGCGCATCGCCCACCTGCAAAGCTTCGTGGACCGGTTCCGGTACAAGGCCTCTAAAGCCGTTCAGGCCCAATCGCGCCTGAAAATGATCGAACGCATCCAACTGGTTTCGACCCCGCAAGAAGCCGCGCTACGCGCATTCTCCTTTCCTGAACCCGAGGAGCTATCTCCTCCGATCATCCAGATCGAAGGCGGCGTGACGGGCTATGGTGAGACCGAGGTTCTGCGACGTCTGAACCTGCGCATCGACCAGGACGACCGCATTGCGCTGTTGGGCAAGAACGGTCAGGGGAAATCGACCCTGTCCAAGCTGCTGTCCGACCGCCTGCCCCTGATGGCCGGCAAAATGACCCGCAGCAACAAGTTGCGGATCGGCTATTTCGCCCAGCATCAGGTGGATGAGCTTTATGTTGATGAAACGCCGCTGGATCACTTACGCCGCCTGCGCCCAAACGAGGCGCCGGGCAAGTGGCGATCGCGTCTGGCCGGGTTCGGTTTGAACGCCGATCAGGCCGAGACCGTGGTCGGCCGCCTCTCGGGCGGACAGAAGGCCCGCCTGTCGCTTCTGATCGCAACGATCGACGCTCCGCATATGCTGATCCTCGACGAACCGACAAACCACTTGGACATCGAAAGCCGCGAGGCGCTGGTCGAGGCGCTGACTGCATATTCCGGCGCGGTTGTTCTGGTCAGCCACGACATGCATTTGCTGTCGCTTGTCGCAGATCGGCTTTGGCTGGTATCGGACGGCACGGTCAAGCCCTTTGACGGCGACCTTGAAGCCTATCGCGCCATGCTGCTGGCCCGAGAAAAACCGCTCAAGGGAAAACCGCAAGCGGCCAAACCCAAACGCCCGTCGCGCGAGGCGATGCTGGCCCTGCGCGCTGATCTGCGCAAATGTGAGGACCGGATCGAGAAGTTGAGCGACATGCACGAGAAGCTGTCGGCCAAACTGGCAGACCCAGCGCTGTATGAAGACGACCGGATCAACGATCTGGAATCCTGGAACCGCAAATTTGCCGAGGTTGTCGAAGCCATGCAAAAGGCCGAGACCTTGTGGGTTGCGGCCGCCGAACGACTGGAACAGGCGGAATCCGCATGACCCCACCCGTCAAGGACACCAATGCGATGATTTCCGGCATGCGCCCCGTTTTGCAGCCCGGTGCGTTTGCCTTTGTGGTCTGGCCTGACAACAAACCCTGGCCTGACGGAACACATGCAAGCTGCGTCGAAGCGGAGGGGTTGTCCCTGATCGTCCCGATTGACAGCGCGCCACAAGACACGGTCGCCATGCACTGCATCACATTGCAGGTTCATTCCTCGCTGGAGGGCGTGGGCCTTACCGCTGCCGTATCTGGTGCTTTGGCGCGGCAGGGAATACCTGCAAACATGGTCGCGGGATATCACCACGACCACATCTATGTCCCCGCAGCGCAGTCGCAAGACGCCTTGCGTGTCCTACAAGACCTGCAACGGAGCAGCAAACAGTGATAGACAGCGCATTCCTGATTACCGCGTTCACGACGCTATTCGTGGTGCTCGACCCGCCTGCGCAAACACCGATCTTTGTGGCGTTGACCCAAGGCATGGATTGGAACACGCGCCGCTCGATCGCAATCCGCGCGTGTCTGACGGCGGGCGCCATTCTGGCCATGTTTGCCGCCTTTGGCGAAGCGCTTCTGGGGTTTGTCGGTATCTCGATGGAGGCATTCAGGGTCGCCGGTGGCGTCCTGCTGTTCCTGACAGCGCTCGACATGCTGTTTGAACGCCGAACAAAACGGCGTGAAACCAGCGCCGAAGAAGAAGAACACCCCGATCCGTCGGTTTTTCCGCTGGGCATTCCGTTGATTGCAGGTCCGGGCGCGATTGCAACGATGATTTTGCTGGCAGGACAGCAGCCCGGCATACAGGGGCTGGCCGTCGTCATCGGTGTGATGCTGGTCGTGCTGGCGATGGTGTTCGTGATGTATCTGACATCCGGCGCTGTGGCCCGTGTTCTGGGCAAGACCGGGCTGAACGTACTGACCCGCCTGCTGGGCATGTTGCTGGCCGCGTTGTCGGTTCAGTTCATCCTGGACGGTCTCAAGGCCTTTGGATTTGCGTCCTGAATCCCCATATATCACTCAGGTAATATTGTTGGGATAACAGTATGGATGGCGACAGCATTGCACGTTTGGCGTATCTGAGCCTGCTCGGCGCAGCGGTGGTGGCCTGGTTCATCTCTCAGAACCGGCAATCGCTGAACAAGACCTTGCAACAGATGATGGCCTGGGTGTTCATCTTTATTGGCGTGATAGCTGTGGTGGGCCTGTGGGAAGACATCCGTTCAACCGTGGGCCCTTCGGCGCAGATGTCCGTAACCGGCGACACGGTTGAGGTTCCCCGGTCTTATGACGGGCACTATTACCTGCCAGTTCTGGTGAACGGAGAGCCGATTACATTTCTCGTCGATACCGGAGCCAGTCAGATTGTCCTGAGTTCCGCAGACGCAAGGCGCGTCGGCATTGATCCGGATCAGTTGAACTATTTTGGCCGCGCCGCCACCGCGAACGGAGAAGTCCGGACAGCGCCTGTACGTCTGGACAGCCTCGAGCTTGGCCCGATCGTAGACCGCAACATCTCGGCCTGGATCAACGAAGGCGAGCTGCATCAGTCCCTTCTGGGCATGGATTATCTGCATCGTTTCTCGAACATCCAGTTTGCCGATGGCCGTCTGATCCTGTCTCGTTAAATAGCTTCCGGGATCACATCCGATCTTGAGAACAAAACAAGAACATGCTAACCTGACGGCATGTCTGCACACCTTCTCGGCCGCAAACCCGCGCGCGAGGCGCCGGGGATAAAACTGCACCCTCAGATCACCCTGCAACTGGCCCGCGTGCACGAGGCCTGCGGCCCTGCCCGACGCAGCTTTGCCATGTGGCTGGCGGGTCAGGCACAGGGGCCGGTGCTGTGGATTTCCCCCGGGTGGGAGCCCGGCCAGTTGAACCCTGACGGGATGATGCCTTTTGCCGACCCCGCGCGTTTCCTGTTCGTCCGCCCCAACCGCGCCGAAGACCTGCTGTGGTGCATGGAAGAGGCGTTGCGCAGCGGGGCCATCCCGCTGATCATTGGCGACCTGCCCGGTGCGCCCGGGCTGACACCGGTACGACGGATGCATCTGGCCGCAGAACAGGGCGGCGCGATGGGGCGGGCACCGCTCGGGCTGCTGCTGACACCCGGCGATGGCGGCGCGCAAGGTGTCGAGACGCGCTGGCACATGGCGGCGAACCACAAGGGCGAGGCCCGGTCCTGGACTCTGACCCGCCGCCGCGCCCGCGCCCTGCCCCCGGTCAGCTGGCAAGCCACCCAGACCAAACCGCGCGCGGGCCTGCACCTGCACCGGACCGAAGCGCAGGATGTTCCGGCCTGATCGGGCCATTCACGAAGGATGTGATTGGCCAAACACAAAGCCGGGCTCTAGCTGAGGGTCAGAGCTAACCAATCCACCTCAGGGCCCCGATGTTAACCAGACAAGTCAATTTCCAATGCAAATACGGCACCGCATGACGCGCCTGACCCGACGCGACGTCTTGGCCGGTCTGGCCGCAGCAGCCCTGCCGCACCCGGCACAGGCGGCCCTGCGCCCTTACGAACTAGTTCCAGACGGAACCACAGTCAGCTTTACATTCGACCTGGCCGGAATCCTGCAATCCGGCACCATGCCGATCCGGTCGGCCAGCATTGCCCTTGACCTGTCAGACCTTGCCAACAGCAAGGTCGATGTCCTCATGGATGTTGCCAAGGCGCGAACCCGAATGCCCATTGCAAAAGGACCGATGCTGAGCGCGAGTGTGCTGGACGCCAGCACCTATCCGACCATCCGTTTCAGATCGACCCGCATTCAACTTGGCCAAAGTGGCCGAATCTCAGACGGCGCGCAAATTACCGGCGATCTGACCCTGCGCGGCATCACACGTCCGATCACACTGCAGGCCGCGCTGTACCGTCAGCGCGGCACTGCGACCCAAGACCTGAACGAATTGTCGATCCGCCTGCGCGGCGCCCTGAGCCGGCACGATTTTGGCGCGTCGGGCTATGCCGATCTGGTGCAGGACACAGTGGGGCTGGACATTCGTGCCGAAATCAAAGGTAAAGACTGAAGGGATTTGACAAAAACGACTCCGCAAGGTCGATAACGTGCGTGAAATCCCGGCCTGGACAGTCAAGTTGAGAACATCATGCGTACACTCATTTCCTTTGCGGCCCTGTTTCTTTCTGTCATTTTACTACAACTGTCGACAGGCGGCGTGGGTCCACTGGACGCAATTTCCGGTCTGACGCTCAACTTTACCACCGAGCAGATCGGTATGCTGGGTTCGGCCCATTTCCTGGGCTTTTTCGTAGGATGCTGGTGGGCTCCGCGTCTGATGGGCAACGTCGGCCATTCCCGCGCTTTTGCCGTGTGCACCGCGCTGGGGGCCATGGGGCTGATCGGACACACACTGACTGAAAATCCATATATCTGGGCCGCGTTGCGCGTAGCCTCGGGCACATGCGTTGCGGGAAGCTATACGGTGATCGAGGCATGGTTGAACGCCAAGGTCACGAACGAGACACGCGGGCGCGCCATGGGCACTTATCGCATCGTGGATATGGGGGCGTCCCTAAGCGCTCAGCTGATCATCGCGGTCCTGCCGCCTGCCTCTTATGTCTCGTACAATTTGCTGGCCATCCTGTGCTGCGCCGCGTTGCTGCCGCTGACGTTGACCCGGGCCAGCCAGCCCAAAACACCCGACGCGCCGCGACTACGACCAAAACTGGCCTGGAGCAGCTCTCCATTGGCGGTGGCGGGCGTTATTGTGGCCGCGCTGAGTTCTGCATCGTTCAGGATGGTCGGCCCGGTTTACGGGCAAGAAGTGGGTCTGGGCGTGGATCAGATCGCGTTCTTCCTGGCCTCGTTCGTGCTTGGCGGGGCGTTGGCGCAATACCCGATGGGATGGCTTGCGGACAAATACGACAGACGCTGGGTACTGATCTGGTTGTCCTTCGCGGCGGTGCTCAGTTGTGGGGTAACGATGGCGGCTAGTGACACAGGCACAGTAGGTGTCATGCTGGCTGCAGGACTGTTCGGCTTCACGACATTCCCGATCTTTTCGGTGTCATCCGCACACGCCAACGATTTTGCCACAACCGAACAGCGGGTCGAACTTTCTGCGGCCCTGATGTTCTGGTACGCCCTTGGCGCAATCGCCTCGCCCTATGTCTCGTCTACACTGATCCAGGAATTCGGTCCCGGAGCGTTGTTTGCCTTTGTCGCGCTGGGCCATGTGTTCCTGATCGGGTTTGGCCTGGCTCGGATGAGATCGCGGCCAACGCCGGAAGAACGGACCAACTATGTCTATGCCCCCCGCACCTCGTTCACGGTCGGCCGTCTGCTGAAACGATCGCGTGAAGGTCGATAAAACAAGGGCCGGGAAAGTCCCGGCCTGGGTTCGACAGTGTTCGGCCTGCGCCTTTTCACGACGTGCCGCGGCATAGTTGGTTGTTCAAGCAGTCGTGTAAGAAACTAAGCCCCGGACGCTAGTCCGAAGGCGGAGAAGACGGGATCATTTCATCCAGAATTGAACCTGCTTCATATCCCAGCAGATCAACTTCCATTCGCCCCGGATCTCCGAAAGCCCAGGCCCCCACGTGACGTTGCATTCTCTCATAGCCGACGAAATCAGCCATCGCCTTGTTGCCATGCGCATTTTCCGCAAACATGACCTGGCCCGCCGCAACTTTCTGCGGCATCACGCGCTCCAGATACAGTTCCACGACATTGGTCCCCGTAACATTGGACCCGCCGTGATGAACGACATACATTTTGTCCCAGTCTTCTTTACTGATAGCGGCACGCGCATCTGACACGGCCTTGTGCAACGTGGACAGCTCGGCCCGAGCCGCTTGGCGCATGTTGGCCGCCCAAACCGGACGCATCTCGTTGATCGCGTTTGCTACGTCCTGCCGCGTGAGGGTGCCGCGCTTGACCGCTCCGCTGGTGAAGGTGCGCGCGGCCTCAAGCATCTGTCGTTGTCGGGTAATCTCGTCTTCAGGCAGGTCAAGGCCCTCCAGCGACGGCAACAACGTGTCGATTTCTTGCGCAATGGCTGCAAAGTCCTTTTTCCACCTTGCATCAGCATCATCTTCCTCGGGCCAGGGGGTGACGGCACCGATTATCCCTAAAAGAACGTGGGATGTGGACTTGAATATCAGATAGTTTGGCGCGCCCCTGGGAAAGGACACCTGACCATTCTCGGACAGGATCGTGACATCCCGCGCGATCACCATGACCGGTCGGGTCTGTGACGTCAGTGCATCCTGGCCACGGCGGAAAACCGACAGCATCGCCTTGTCAAAGCTTTCAATCGCATCCATGGCTTTGCTTTGGTCAGCCTGAACACTCGGCGTGGCGAATACTGTCAGACACAGAATGGCGGACACCTGTATCAGGCGATGAACCCCGAATAGCTTCATTTCAAACTCCCGTTAACAATTTGCGCGACCATCATACATGGTCCGGGACCACCGCGCGAAGGCCGCGGTAGAACCGCACTTAGCGTCTTTTCGGGCGCCTATCGGTGTAACCGGTCTTTTGCTGGCGAGATTCATGCTGTAGACGGGCGCGCAGACAGATACGCGGAAACGGAAAATGGCTCGGATTCTCATCACCTCGGCGATCCCTTACATCAACGGGATCAAGCACCTCGGCAATCTGATCGGCTCGCAATTGCCTGCCGATCTTTACGCACGCTACCAGCGTGGCCGGGGAAATGAGGTCATGTTCCTTTGCGCCACCGATGAACACGGGACACCGGCCGAACTGGCTGCCGCCAAGGCAGGAAAGCCGGTCGCGGAATATTGCGCCGAGATGTACGGCATTCAGGCCGATATCGCCAAGCGGTTTGGCCTGAGCTTCGATCACTTCGGACGCTCGTCCAGCGAGCAGAACAAGAAATTGACGCAGCATTTTGCAGGCAAACTGGATGACGCCGGACTGATCCGCGAAGTCAGCGAGAAACAGGTCTATTCCAACGCCGACAGACGGTTCCTGCCCGACCGCTACATCGAGGGCACCTGCCCCAACTGTGGCTACGAGCGCGCGCGCGGTGACCAGTGCGAGAACTGCACCAAGCAGTTGGACCCGACCGACCTGATCGAGCCACGCTCGGCCATTTCCGGCTCGACCGATCTGGAAGTGCGCGAAACCAAACACCTGTATCTGCGTCAATCAGCGATGAAAGACCAGTTGGATGCATGGATCGACAGCAAGACAGACTGGCCGATCCTGACCACATCGATTGCCAAAAAGTGGCTGCATGACGGCGACGGCCTGCAAGACCGGGGTATCACCCGCGATCTGGAATGGGGCGTTCCGGTCAAGAAAGGCGAACAGGACTGGCCGGGAATGGAGGGCAAAGTCTTCTATGTCTGGTTCGACGCGCCGATTGAATACATCGCCTGCGCCAAGGAATGGGCGGATGCGAACGGCAGGACCGACGCCGATTGGGAACGCTGGTGGCGTACCGACAAGGGTGCCGATGACGTGCGTTACGTTCAGTTCATGGGCAAGGACAACGTGCCCTTCCACACCCTGTCTTTCCCGGCAACCATTCTGGGATCGGGCGAGCCTTGGAAGATGGTGGACCATCTGAAATCCTTCAACTACCTGAACTACGATGGTGGACAGTTCTCGACCTCTCAGGGGCGTGGCGTGTTCATGGATCAGGCGCTGGAGATCCTGCCTGCCGATTACTGGCGCTGGTGGTTGCTGAGCCATGCGCCCGAAAGCAGCGACAGTGAGTTCACCTGGGAAAACTTCCAGCAATCGGTGAACAAGGACCTGGCCGATGTGCTGGGCAACTTTGTCAGCCGTATTACCAAGTTCTGCCGCTCGAAATTCGGCGAGGCCGTGCCTGAAGGCGGTGCATTCGGCGACCGGGAACAGGCGCTGATTGAGGAGCTCACCAAACGTGTTCGCGCTTATGAAGGTCACATGGAGGCGATGGATGTCCGCAAATCCGCGCAAGAACTGCGGGCCATCTGGGTTGCGGGCAATGAATACCTGCAAGCCGCCGCCCCTTGGTCCACCTTCAAGGAAGACCCTGAACAGGCTGCCGCGCAGGTCCGGCTAGGCCTGAACCTGATCCGGCTTTATGCAGTTCTAAGCGCGCCGTTCATCCCCGACACCTCGGCCCGGATGCTGAGCGCTATGAACACGCTGGACACCGGCTGGCCCGATGATATCGCCGACGCACTCAACGCCCTGCCCGCCGGTCACGCGTTCACAGTGCCCGAGGTTTTGTTCGCCAAGATCACCGACGAACAACGCGAAGACTGGCAAACGCGGTTTGCCGGAACGCGCACCTGACCGAACATTCATGTGAAATACCAAAACGGGGGCCGCTTGAGCCCCCGTTTTTGTTTGGCACCGACCTAAATGTACCAACCGGCGGAGAAATCTCTGCATGCATAGTGGAAGGGAACACATTCAAGACACTTGAGATATTGTCTTAAAGCGGCCATCCTGCCACGTAATTCCGCCGACTCAAAAAGGCACACATGCCATCGCGGCGCCTAATCCATAGATTGAACGAGGCTCTTTCCATGTCCCCTGCAGCAAAGCACCCGATTTTCCGTAGCAGCGGAGCAGTCAGGACACTTGGCAAGTATTTTGCCGTTCTGGCCTGTCTGGGCATGGTACAACCTGCACTGGCACAGGAACAAAGCGACGCGCCGCCGCCCAAGGTTTCCATCGCGGCCGCCTATTCCGAGGAAATCACTGACGAGGCCGTGTTCATCGGGCGCGCCGAAGCCATCGACAAGGTCGATATTGTCGCCCGGGTCAGCGGGTTTCTCGACAGTCAGAATGTCGAGGACGGGGCGTCCGTGACCCAGGGCGACCTGCTGTTCACTATCGAACCCGACCTGTATCAGGCCACTCTGGAGGCTCGCAAAGCCGATCTGGATCGGGCCGAGGCCAATCTGGAACTGGCCAAGGTCGATCTGGCCCGTAAGGAAGAATTGTACAAGCGCGACGCGACGCCGGAATCGGAACGCGATATTGCCCGCGCCAACGAACTGGTCGCCGAGGCCGAGGTGAAAGCGGCCAATGCCGCCATTCAACAGGCAGAACTGGACCTGAGCTACACTGAAATTCACGCGCCTTTCACGGGCCGGATCGGACGGGTATCCACCAGTGTCGGCGACGTCGTCGGCCCGACCAATCCGCCACTTGTCAATCTGGTCAGCGAAGCGCCGATCTATGTCAATTTCTCGCTGAACGAAAAACAGTTCACCACGGTTCTGCAGGCCGTCGATGAAAACGCCTCATCCCTGGCCGAAAGTAACAAAAGCCCGGTGGTCAGGGTGACGCTGCCCAATGGCACAGAGCTGGACGAAACCGGCGAGATCGTATTTGTCGACAACCGCATTGACCCGCTGACCGGTGCCATCACCGTCCGCGCCCAGTTCGACAACGAAAGCCGCCTGATCCTCGACGGTGCATTCCTGAATGTCCATATCGAGGCATTGGAGCCCACCTTGCGGGTTCTGGTCCCGCAGGCTGCACTGCAACGCGATCAGCGCGGCGAATTCGTTCTGGTCGTCAACGACAAACAGATGGTCGAACAACGCTATATCACCACCGGCGATACATTCGGCACCGCCATCATCGTGCTTGACGGGCTGCGCGAGGGAGAAAGCGTCATCGTCGAAGGGCTGCAAAGGGTTCGCCCGGGTGTCGCGGTGGATGCGGTTGTCGCATCCGAGCAGCCGGGAGAATAACGGATGTTCTCAGCCCTGTTCATCAGCCGGCCCAAGCTGGCGCTTGTCATCTCGCTTGTTCTGACGATCATGGGCGGCATCGGCTACCTTGTCCTGCCGGTCGCCCAGTTCCCTGACATCACGCCACCTGTCGTCAGCGTCACGACGACCTATACAGGCGCGAACGCTGAAACCGTGGAAAACACCGTGGCCGCCCCGATCGAGGCGCAGGTCAACGGTGTGGACGACATGATCTACATGACGTCAACCTCATCCGATAACGGATCGTATTCGCTGAACATTACGTTTGAAGTGGGCACCGACCCTGACATCGCTTCGGTCAACGTGCAAAACCGCGTGGCGCAGGCCATGTCGTCATTGCCGACCGAAGTGACTGCATCCGGCGTGGTTACACAGAAAGCATCGACAAACATGTTGCTGCTTGTAACGCTGACATCGCCCAATGGCACTTATGACAGCGTCTTCCTGTCGAACTATGCCTCAATTAACCTGAAGGACGCGCTGGCGCGTGTGCAGGGTGTAGGTAAGGCGGATGTTCTGACCAATCTGGAATACGCCATGCGGATCTGGATGGATCCCGACAAGATGGCCGCGCTGTCCATTACGCCCGGCGATGTGATCAACGCCATCCGCGAACAGAATATCGAAGTTTCGGCAGGTTCAATCGGGTCGCCGCCCGTGCCGGAAGGACAAACATTCCAGTACACGATCAAGACCAAGGGACGCCTGACATCGGCTGCCGAATTCGGTGAAATTGTCATTCGGACCGGTGATGCGGGCTCGATCGTTCGGGTCCGGGATATCGCGCGAGTTGAACTTGGCGCCCAGTTCTACTCGGCTTCGGGGTATTTCCAATCTGTACCGGCCACCGTGCTTGGCATTTATCAGGCACCCGGAGCAAACGCGCTGGCCGTGTCCGAGCGTGTGCAGGCGGAACTCGAACGTTTGTCTCGCGCCTTCCCGACAGATGTCGAATATCAGGTGCCGTTCAACACCACCGATTTTGTCCAGCAGTCGCTGAACGATGTGGTCTCGACCCTGATCCTGACCTTCATTCTGGTGATCTCGGTTGTGTTCGTTTTTCTTGGCAGTTGGCGCGCAACGATTATCCCGGCTGTGGCGATTCCCGTGTCACTGATCGGGACGTTCGCCTTTCTGCTGCTTTTTGGGATGTCGCTGAACACGATCTCTCTGTTTGCATTGGTGTTGGCCATCGGGATCGTTGTGGACGACGCCATCGTTGTCGTTGAAAACGTCGAACGGATCATCGCGGACGAGGGCCTGCCCCCGGCCGAGGCAACCCGCAAGGCGATGGGTCAGATCACCGGACCGGTCATCGCGACCACTCTGGTTCTGCTGGCCGTCTTTGTGCCCGTGACTTTCATGCCCGGTATCTCGGGACGATTGTATTCACAGTTTGCCGTCACAATCTCGACCGCGGTGGTGATTTCGTCGATCAACGCGCTGACGCTTTCGCCCGCTTTGTGCGGCCTTGTGCTGAAAGAACGCTCTGGCCCGCCCAAAGGCCTGCTTGCCGTGTTTGAGAAATTCATTGGCACGGTACGCGGCGGGTATGTCGCCATTGTGCGCAAACTTCTGATCCTGCCGGTCATCGCGCTGGGTGTCATCGTTGCCCTTGCCATGGGTACCGGCACGATCATGTCGAACACGTCCAGCGGCTTTATCCCGCTTGAGGACAACGGCTATCTGTTTGTCGACGTTCAATTGCCGGACGCCGCCACATTGGAACGGACCGAAGCCGTCACGCGCCGTGTGGATGCGCAGATTCAGGAAATCCCCGGTGTCGCAAGCACGGTTCTGGTCAACGGGTTTTCTCTGCTGAACGGAACAATCACCAACGGTGCTGCGATCTTCGTAAATCTCGACAATTGGGACGATCGGCAAGAGGACGACCTGAGCGCAAATGCCATCCTTGCCAAAGTTCTGGCAATCGCAAACGGCGAATCCGCTGCATCGATCGTGGCGTTCAACCCACCGCCCATTCAGGGTCTTGGCATGTCCGCCGGTGTCGAGATGGAGGTTCAGCAGACCGGTGGGGGTACGCCCCAGGATCTGGCCTCGGCGGTAGGATCGTTCGTGTACGCAGCCAATCAGCGCCCGGAAATCGGTCAGGCCTATACCACTTTCCGCGCGAATGTCCCGCAGCTGTTTGTCGATCTGGACCGCGAGAAGGCCAAGACACTGCAAGTGTCCGTGGCCGAGATCTTTCAGACCATGCAGGCGCAGTTGGGGTCGTACTATGTCAACGACTTCAACCTGTTTGGCCGGGTCTATCGCGTGATGATCCAGGCGGACGGCACCTATCGCGACAATGTCGAAGACATCTCCAACCTGTATGTGCGGTCCACCAAGGGTGAGATGGTGCCTCTTGGCACTTTGATCGACGTCGAGAACGTGCTGGGGCCGGTCCTGCTGAAACGTCACAACCTGTTCCGATCCGCGACCGTGACAGCAGTACCCGCACCGGGGCTGTCCAGCGGCGACGCGATCACTGTGATGACCGAGGAATCGGCAAACGCCCTGCCCCCCGGTTACGCCTTCGAATGGACCGGGACCGCGCAGCAACAATTGGCGTCGGGCAGTCTGGTTATAGTGATCCTGGGACTGGCGATCCTGTTCGGCTACCTGTTCCTTGTCGGACAATATGAAAGCTGGACTTTGCCTGTCTCGATCCTGCTGTCTGTTATCGTCGCCCTGTTCGGAGCCGTCGCTGCAGTGGCCATCGTGGGAAGTGACATCAATCTTTACACGCAGATCGGGATGATCATGCTTGTGGGGCTTGCCTCGAAGAACGGCATTCTGATTGTCGAATTCGCGATGGAACAACGCGCCAATGGCCTGTCGATCAGAGACGCGGCGGCCGAGGCCGCATTCCAGCGTTTCCGCGCCGTGATGATGACCGCACTTTCGTTCCTGCTAGGCGTTGTGCCATTGCTTGCAGCCAATGGCGCGGGCGCGGCCAGCCAGAAGGCCATCGGCGTGGCTGTATTTGGCGGAATGCTGGCGGCAACGCTGGTCGGCGTCATTCTTGTGCCTGTCCTTTACGCTCTGATGCAAAGCCTGCGGGAATGGGTCAAGGGCACCCGGAATGATCCGGCTCCACCGAAAGAGACTGCATAAAACAGAACAAAGAAGCCCCGCATTTTCCGCGGGGCTTTTTTCTGTCCATCAGGCGGATACGGCTACGCCTGATCGTTTCCGCTCATCCATCCACTGCTGAATGCGCGCGATCTGTTCACTGCTCAGGCGCAGACCCAATTTGTTCCGCCGCCAAATTGCATCCTCGGCATTACGCGCGAATTCCCGGTCCATCAGCCACGCCAGTTCACGAGCCGTCAACGAAGCTCCAAACCCCTCCCCCATATCTTCTGCGTTTTGTGCCTCGCCCAGCATCAGCCGCGCTTCGGTTCCATAGGCCCGGATCAGACGGCGCGCCCATTTTTCGTCCAGAAAACCGTAATCCGATCGCAAACCCTGAACCAGATCCTCTATCCCGTCGACCGTAAAATCACCCCCCGGCAACGCGACACCAGCGGTCCACGGCCCGGACAGAGCCGGGAAATGTTCGGCAACCTTTTCCATCGCGCTTTCGGCCAGCCGGCGATAAGTCGTGATTTTTCCGCCAAAGACATTCAGAACAGGCGCACCGCCCTGTGAATCGACCTTGAGCGTATAATCCCGCGTCGCGGCCGTAGCACTGCTGGCCCCGTCATCATAAAGCGGGCGTACGCCGGAATAGGTCCATACGACATCCTCGCGCGATACGGGTTGATCAAAGTACTTCGAGGCGAACGCACACAAATAGTCCTGCTCGTCCTCGGTGCAGACCGGCAGCTGGGACGGATCGGGATGATCCTGATCGGTGGTTCCGATCAAGGTGAAATCCTGCTCATAAGGAATTGCAAATATGATCCGGCCGTCTTCGCCCTGAAAGAAATAGCATTTGTCGTGATCGTATAGCCTGCGCGTCACGATATGACTGCCGCGAACCAACCGCACGCCATCGCGCGAGTTCATGCGGATTCTGGTCTGAATAATGTCGCCGACCCAGGGGCCGCCGGCATTGATCAGCATCTTTGCACAAATGACACTTTGGGTTCCGCTGTCCCGGTCTCGAACCGTTACACGCCACAGCCCGTCAACGCGATCTGCAGACATGACTTCGGTACGAACCATGATCTCGGCCCCGCGTGCCTGCGCATCGCGGGCGTTCAGGACGACTAGGCGAGAATCCTCGATCCAGCAGTCGGAATACTCGTAGGCGGTTTCGAATTTACCCTGCAAAGGCCTGCCTTCCGGCACCGATCGCAGGTTCAGCGACGATGTGCCCGGCAGGATTTTGCGCCCGCCGAGATGGTCATAGAGAAATAGACCCAACCGGATCAGCCAGGCCGGACGCCTGCCCCGCATCCATGGCATCACTGTGCTGAGCAGCCGCGAAGTCGGCGTTTCCGCGTCAAATCGCATGTCCTTGTGATAGGGCAGCACAAAGCGCATTGGCCAACTGATATGCGGCATGGCTCGCAGCAGGGTTTCGCGTTCGATCAAGGCCTCTCGGACTAGGCGAAACTCGAAGTATTCGAGATACCGCAACCCACCGTGAAACAGCTTTGTCGATGCCGACGACGTGGCCGAGGCCAGATCGTTCATTTCAGCCAGGCTAACCGAAAGACCCCGCCCGGCGGCGTCCCGGGCGATTCCACATCCGTTGATCCCCCCGCCGATGATGAAAAGGTCGGTGATCGGGTTCTCCTGCGCTTCCATAGCTGGTCGATTCTCTGTCTGGAAAAACTATGCGCATTAACCGTAACCGCCTTCGCTTCGTCAATTATATTTTTCGTTTTCTTTCGTTTTTGCGAAATTTGCGCCGCGAATTGACCCAACAATCCATTCCTCTTGAAAAAATCGAAAAAAAGAACAAAAACGAATACACCTTAGAACACAGGAGTTTGCATGTCTCTTTCCTTCCGTCAGTCCGACATACTGGAAATCGCTCGCCAACAAGGGCGAGTGACTGTCGAAGGGCTGGCGGAACAGTTCAGCGTGACGGTGCAGACCATTCGCAGGGATCTGGCGGAACTGGCTGACATGGGGAAACTCGACCGGGTCCACGGCGGCGCCGTTTTGCACTCGGGCGTTTCAAATATCGGTTACGAAGACCGCCGGGGCCTGAATGAAGAGGCCAAGTCCCGTATTGGCGAAATATGCGCAGACAGCATTCCGGACGGGGCATCGGTATTCATGAACATCGGAACCTCGACCGAAGCTGTCGCCCGGCATCTGCTGGACCACAAGAACCTGATGGTCGTTACCAACAACATGAATGTTGCCAACATACTGGTTAAAAACCCAGAATGCCGGGTCGTGGTGGCGGGTGGGGTCCTGCGCCGCTCTGACGGCGGCCTGATCGGAGATTTGACGGCCTCGACCATCCGGCAGTTCAAGGTCGATTACGCTATCATCGGATGTTCAGCACTGGATGCCGATGGCGATCTTCTGGATTTCGACTTTCAGGAGGTTCAGGTCAGCCAGACGATCATCGCACAGGCACGGCAGACGTTTCTTGTGGCGGATCAGTCCAAGTTTCAACGCACCGCCCCGGCGCGAATCGCGTCGCTTGCCGATATCGGGATGTTCTTCACGGACCACGCTTTGCCAAATGATCTGAAAGCTAAATGTGAGGAATGGGAGACTCAGGTGAAGCTCTGCCTTTAACCTGCGGTACAGACTACATTTCTGCCGGTTTCATTGCCCATTCCTTGCCAGATATCCAATCGCCTGCCAGTATCGGGACAATTTACGGTTGTTCTAGCCTTTGGGGTCACTTGATTTGGGCCTGATCCCGCCGGGCAGAGACAATTCGATTGACGTACCGGGCACCTACGCCTGAGGATGGGGTACCTTCCCAAAATGGAGGCACGAGCATGGGGTTACTGGGTCAGCCGCTGGAATTTTATGACTACCTGACATTTGTCGCGCTGATATTGCTGCTTGCGGCGGTCATGGGCTTGTTCCTGTTCATCATGGGTTTGCCCGGTCGCATCGCGATCAAGCGCAATCACCCTCATGCCGAAGCCGTCAAGATCATGGGCTGGATGGGTTTTTTGGCCATCGTGCCCTGGGTTCACGCCTTTATCTGGGCTTTCCACGACGGTGTAACCGTTGATTTTCGCCGCGGACCAGATGAAGAAAAAAATGCTATCCGGAATGAAATCAAACGGTTGGGCGGCGTCGTAAAACCGGAATACCGCGACGCGCTTGATACAGACGACGCGCAGAAAAGCTAAGGCCAAAGGAAGTCAAAACACATGTTCGTCGCCCTTGGCATCACGCTGTTTTACATCATTTTCGTCTGGTTCATTTTCTTCAAGGCGCAATGGCTGAAATTCAATATCGTCTGGGGCATCGTCTCGTTCTGGGTCGGCGCACATTTGCTGCTGATCTTTCTGGTCGCCTTGCGGTTTTTTCAGCCATTCTCGATCGACAGTCATGTTGTCAGGTCAACTATCCAGATCGTTCCCCGTTTGACGCAACCAACGGTGTTGACCGAGGTTCTGGTTGAACCCAACACCGATGTCAAAAAGGGCGACCCGCTTTATCGTTTTGACGACACGGTGTTCTCGCTTGCGGTGGACAACGCGACAGCCCAGCTTGTTGCCGCTGAACAAAATGCGAAAATTCTTGAACAGGATGTCATAGCCGCGTCCGAGGCAATTGAGCGTGCAAATGCGCAGTTGGCCTATGCGAAGACCCAACAGGCCCGATACGAGAATCTTGTTCCTGCGGGCGGCGCCCGTCAGGATGAGCTTGACCGATGGAACGAGCAGGTCACTGAGGATCAGGCCCAGGTGCACGAAGCCGAAGCCAATCTTGAAAAAGCAAAGCTGGCGCAAGCCTCGCAGATTGACGGCGTTAATACCGGTATCCTGCAGGCCCAGTCGCAGTTGGACGAAGCCAAGTATTTCCTTGATAACACGACGATCTACGCGCCCGAAGACGGCATGATTGTTTCTCAGCAGGCCCGGCCCGGCCTGGTTGTCGGGGATATCCGTCTGGGTGCAATTGCAAGCTTTGTAACAAAAGACAATCCCTATGTCCTGGCCACCTACCGTCAGCAGAACCTGAAATTCGTCGAACCCGGTCAGCCGGTTGAGGTGGCGCTTGACCTGTATCCCGGCGAAATCCTGACCGGCAAGGTCGAGGCGATCTGGTGGGCAACCCGGCAAGGTCAATACCTGCCTTCAGGCCGCCTGCCGGGCTTTGAACTGCCCAAATTGCCCGGACGGATCGCCGTACAGATTTCGGTCGATATCCCTGAAGGGCACACCTTCCCTGCGGGCGGTCACGCGGCAGTGGCGATTTATACCGGTCAGGGCAAGAGTTTTGAGTTTCTCAGGCGCATCAACATCCGCCTTTATTCCTTCGCCAACTTCATCCGACCGCTGGATATTTGAGGACGCGCATCATGATACGGGCCAGAACCTTCCGCAGACTGATGGGCAGCGCGCTTTGTGTCGTGACCTTTGCAGCCTGCACTCCGGTTGGCCCGGACTTTGTGCGCCCGAACTCTCCGGTCGTCAAACAATGGATCGAAGTGAACAATCCCAACACGGGGCAAAGCGGACTGACCTCGCGCAGCGCGCCCGTGGTAAAATGGTGGGAAACTTTCAACGACCCCACCCTGAACAGACTGATCGCCGAGGCCTACGCGCAAAACCTGACCTTGCAGGTGGCCGGGGCACGTGTGCTGCAGGCGCGGGCGCAGTTGGGCATCGCGTTTGGAGAGCTTTATCCGCAATCGCAGGCAGTCGGTGCCTCGCTTGAAAGGCGGCAGATCAGCGACAACCTCAATCCAGTGTCCGATATCAACCGCATCATCCCGCTGGACACGGAGTTTTCGACTTCGCAGGTCGGGTTCGACGCGCAATGGGAACTGGATGTCTGGGGCGCGCAGCGGCGCGGCGTTCAGGCTGCACGGTCCAATCTGGCGTTGCAGGTTGCCAACTATGACGATGCCCTTGTGACGCTGACAGGTGACGTTGCCGCCCTTTACGTCAATATCCGCGCCCTGCAGGAATCCCTGGTCGTTGCACAGGAGAATATCCGACTTCAGCAGGAATCTGCGGATCTGACGCAGCTGCGGTTCAACAACGGCGTCACGACCGAGTTGGATGTACAGGAATCCACCGCCTTGCTGAACAATACAAAAGCGCTGGTTCCTGAACTGCAAAGCGACTTGCAGCAAGCCAAGAATGCGTTGGCCGTCTTGCTTGGGCAGCCGCCATCGGACTTGACCAGCCTGCTTGGAAATTCTGGCCGCATCCCCTCGGCACGGTCCAATGTCGCGGTCGGTGTCCCTGCCGAATTGTTGCGCCGTCGCCCGGATGTGCGGGCCGCTGAACTGGCAGCGGCAACGCAATCCGCGCAGGTCGGGATTGCGATGGCCGACCTTTATCCGCAGTTCATCCTTTCGGGTTCAATCGGTCTGCAGGCATCGGGCGGGCGCGACCTGTTCAACGCCAACAGCACCACCGGGCTGGCCAGCGCGGGTGTCGTCTGGAACGTACTCAACTATGGTCGGATCAAGAACAACGTGCGGGCGCAAGACGCCGCGTATCAGGCCCTGATCGCCAACTATCAGAACACGGTCCTGACCGCCTATTCCGAAGTTGAAAGCGCCATGGTCGCCTATGCGCAGGCCCGCAAGCAAGTCGAATTCTATCAGAACAGTGTCACGGCTTCACGCCGGGCGGCCGAGATTGCGATCAGCCAATACCGTGATGGCATCGCCAGTTATTCGCGGATTCTGAACACGCAAACCGCCCTGTTGCGGTCGCAAGCCAACCTGATCAGCGCACGTCAACAAGTGTCCAGCAATCTGGTCGCCGTTTACAAAGGTTTGGGCGGTGGATGGCAGATCCGGCAGAATCAGGAGTTCTTGCCCGGTACCGTTCTGGCCGAAATGGCATACCGCACCGACTGGGGTGATCTGCTGGAAAAGACCCCGACCGGTGTCAGCCTGAACTAGGTTCTATTTTGTCAGCCCCCGCAACCCGCCAGAGATCAGAATATTCACCTCGTAGAGGATGCGTGGCGCCGCCAGCCCGCCGGGGCTTGCCAGATAGTTCGGGCTCCACTCGGGGTCGAATTTCTGTTTGAACGCGCGCAGGCCTTCGAAGTGATAGAACTGCTCGCCGTGTTCGTAAACAAACCCCCCGATCCGGTTCCAGAGCGAAGCCAGTTGCCGGTTTTCGATCCCTGAAAACGGCGCAGCCCCGAGCGAAAACCAGTGGAACCCCTGCTCGGACCCCCACACCATCATCTCGGCGAACAAAGCATCCATGACGAAACTGGCGCTGTCAGGCTCATAACGCATCAGGTCCAACGACAGTTCAGACTTGTTCCCGCCCTGAAACAGATTGGCGAAGGCCACGATCCTGCCCGTCTCGGCATTGCGCAGAACGGCGTGATCGAAATACGAAAGGTAATCGTCGTCGAAACCTCCCAAGGCAAAGCCCTTCTCTTCGCCTGCCTTACCGGCCAGCCAGTGATCCGAGATTTCACGCAATTCCGGCAAGACCGGTTTCAGGTCTTCCTTCGGAATGATCTCGAACACATAGCCATCACGTATGGCCCTATTCTTGGCCTGACGAAACCGCTTACGTGACTTGCCGTCCAGCGAAAACCCTTGCAGCGGAACCCGCGCGACCTCGCCAATTTTCAGGATCGAAAGGCCCAGATCCAGAAAGGTTGGCAAGTATTTGGTCGAAACACTGTAGAAAGCACACAGCTTGCCCTCGCGGTCCGCCCGTTCACGCAATTGCCAGATCAGTTGTTGACCCGCGGTCTCATCGCCCACAGGCTCGCCCTTGGTGATCAACGCGTTTCCGGTGTCGGCATAGGCAAGAAACGCGGTTTCATCCGGCGAAATCAGGAACTGCTTGTCGCCAGTCAATGAAATCTGGGCTTCGGTGTCTTCGCTTTGCAACGCAAGCCGTTCCACCGCCTCCGGTATTTCGGTTCGCACCGGAACCGGGATTTCGCGCCCGAACAGGGAATTGACAGCCACCACCCCAAGGATAACCGCGACCACCAGACTGGACCTGAGAAAACGCGAGGCATCGCCGTTCCAGGCGAACTCCCACCACAGGGCGTTTTGATATTCAACGTGCGAATACGCGAACAAACCGATCCAAAAAATCACCGCCATCAGTGCCAGCACACTGACCAGCCATGGAATATTCAGACGGAAAACCGACGCGCCGCTGACCCGGTAAAACGCGCTGCGAAACACGGCAAGAACGGCAATGGTCACCACCATACTCAGCGCTTCATGGATATCCAGGCCGCGGGTGAGCGAAGCGATGAACCCGGCCACCATCAGAACCATCGCGACGACCCAGGCGCGATAGAGCTTACGGAACAAGCCGCGTGATACGAGGATCAGCAGAACCCCAACCACACTGCCCGCCAGATGCGAGGCTTCGACGAACGAAAGCGGCAATACCTCGCGTAACGCGCCAAGGCTTTGGGAATTGGACGGCAGCGCGCCGGACACCAGTAATACAACGCCCGCCACTGCTGAAACGCCAGCTGCAACCATTGGAACAATCGGGCGAAAAGCGCGGTAGACCCAACTGGCTGCTCCGCCAATCCTGTCGCGCTGTGTCAGCGCATAGGCCACTGCAATGGACAGGCTGGCGATGACGAAGGGCAAAAACGTGTAAACCACGCGATACAGCAACAAGGCTGCGATCACATCCGATCGGCCAGAGGCGCCGAGACCCGCGATCAGTGTAGCCTCGAACACACCGATCCCGCCGGGTGCGTGGCTGAGGATACCGACGGCAATTGCCGCCACATAGATGGCAAAGAAATACGGAAACCCGACGCCCAGATCGTCTGGCATCAGAACATACAGAGTCATTGATGCGCCAAACAGATCCCCTACTGCCGCCAGCGTCAAAAGGCTGGCCAGCTTTCCTCCGGGCAGGTTGAAGCCAAACCCACCATACGCCAGACGGCGCCCGCCGCTGGCAAGCCAGACAAACAGAGCCGCCAACCCGGCCAGCAGGCACAGGCCGATTACGGTTTCGGTCGTTTCACTGATCGGAAGAACCTGAGATATCCCGTCCGGATGCAACGTCAGCAAGATGCCAAGGATCAGGACCATGCCCATCCAGAAGGCCACCCACGAGGTCGCGATAACCCCGGCCACACGGGCCAGATCCAACCCAAGCGACGCATAGATCCGATACCGGATCGCGGTTCCCGTGATGTAGGAAAACCCCAGACAGTTTGACACAGCATAGCCACTGGCCCCGGCCATTCCGGCGACCGGCAGCGGAACCTTGTCTTCCGCCAAGCTTTTGACCGCAAACACATCGTAAAAGGACAGCGACAGAAAACTGAATGCGGTCCAGCACAGCGCGAAAAACATGAGCTTCCAGGACGTACCCGCAATATCGGTCTGAACGTCGGACCATTTCACATGCGAAGACAACTCGTGCAGGACGGTCAGCGCAATGATCGTGATAAGGATCGGAACCGCGATACGAACCCAGGGTCTTTCCAGCATGGCCGCAGCCTTCTCGGCCATCCGCAAAACCCGGGAATCGTCACTTGTTTCCTGTACGGTCATCACGACATTCCCTGCTTCAAACCAATCGCGTATTCGGAACTAAAGCCGCTAAAGCCTGCCCGATCGCCCAGGCGGAGTTTGGCACAATTTCCTTACCATTCAAAGCGCTACAGGCAGCAAGTTCGCCACCCGGTCAGACGCGCCCCTTCCGCGTTGAAAGCAAGAGGTTGGTTTCGGACCGCGTGATCCCTTCCATCCGCCGGATCTGAAACAGAACCTCGTCCAGTTCCGCCAGCGTTTCGGCCCCGATCTCGGCAATCAGGTCCCAGCTGCCATTGGTCGTATGAACTGCTCTTACCTGTCGCATGGCGGCGATCCTTGCCATGGTCCGCTCGGTTCCCCGGCCTTCGATTTCCAGCATCATCAGTCCCCGAACCGGGCTTTGCGCAACATCGCGCCGCGTCAGAACGGTAAAGCCGACGATCTCTCCGGACTGTTTCAGGCGATGCAGTCGACTGCGGACGGTTGTTCGCGTCACGCCCAGAATCTGCGCCAGTTCCGACAGCGAGGCGCGCGCATCCCGGTGCAATGCGTTCAGCAGCTTGCTATCCAAATCGTCCATCGTCGCTTACCAGTTTGTGTATCGGGGTTTCTTTTTGAGCACTTTGCTATCTTCCGGGATGCCGTGTTGAAAGGTTAGACAAACACATGGCTAATGAAAACATAATACTTGTCGGCGCCCCAATGGACGCCGGAAAACGTCGGCAGGGATGCCGCATGGGTCCTGATGCCTATCGCGTCGCGGGTTTGCAGAAGGCCCTGTTGGATCTGGGCCACAACGTGTCGGACCTCGGTGATGTCCGCCCGGACGACGTCGCAACCGCCGAGCATCCTCACCTGTTCGCCTTGCCCGAATGTGTCGGTTGGACCCAGGCGCTGGGCCGTGCGGCGCAAGAAAGCGCCCGCCAAGGTTTGCCCATCTTCATGGGGGGTGATCACGCGCTTTCGATGGGTACGGTCGCAGGAATGGCAACCCACGCGCACAGCATCGGACAGCCCCTCTTTGTTCTGTGGCTGGATGCCCATAGCGACTTTCACACGCCCGACAGCACCGGCAGCGGCAATTTGCACGGCACCCCGGTCGCCTATTTCACCGGTCGCCAGGGGTTTGACGCTTTTCCGCCACTCACGGCACCTGTGCCCACCAACCGTGTCGGCATGATCGGCCTGCGCTCGGTCGATCCGGCGGAACGGGCCGCGCTGGAACAGGACCGCGCCATGCTGGCCGATATGCGCAGCATTGACGAAAATGGCATCAAAGCACCGCTGATGGCCTTTCTAGACCGCGTCCGCGCAGAAAACGGTATCCTGCACGTCTCGCTGGACGTCGACTTTCTTGACCCCGCCATCGCACCTGCCGTGGGCACCACCGTTCCCGGCGGCGCGACCGAACGGGAAGCGCATCTGGTGATGGAACTACTGCATGAAAGCGGCCTCGTCCGCTCACTGGATCTGGTGGAGTTGAACCCGTTTCTGGATGAACGCGGCCGAACCGCAAAACTTATGGTCGATCTGGCCGCCTCGTTACTCGGTCGCCGCATCTTCGATCGTCCAACCCGGAGTTTCTGATGCAGTCGCTTCAAGCCCCTTCGGCCGTCGTGATGATCCGGCCGCATGCATTTGCCTCGAACCCGGAAACGCACGGGGACAATGCGTTCCAGACACTTGCCAGCCGTTCGGCGACCGCAACCTCATCTGCGGCGCGCGATGAACATGATCAGGCAGTCGCGCAACTGCGGGCCGCAGGTGTCAGGGTTCACGTCTTTGACGATCACGGAGAACTGGACACACCCGACAGTGTGTTCCCGAACAACTGGTTTTCGACCCATCCCGGTGGGCATGTCGCGATCTATCCGATGTACGTTCCCTCAAGGCGGCGCGAACGCCGTTCCGACGTCATCGAGATGCTGAAACAGGAATACCGGGTTCAGGACGTGATCGACTATTCCGGACTGGAACAGGACAAGCTGGCGCTGGAAGGCACCGGCGCGATGGTCCTGGATCACATTGGTCGGGTTGCTTACACGGTAAAATCAAACCGCGCCGACCCCGTTCTGCTCGAACGGTTCTGCACTCACTTCAACTATGAGCCTATTGTTTTCGAAGCGAAAGATGCCCAAGGGCGCGATGTCTATCACACCAACGTTCTGATGGGTATCGGCACCGAATACGCGCTGATCTGCCTAGACATGATCACCGACCCCGAGCGACGCGCGACAGTCAAAGCCAGGCTGGAGGAAACCGGTCGTGCAGTCATCGACCTTACCCACGATCAGATCGCGGAATTCGCGGGCAACGCCATTGAGCTGGCTGGCCAAGACGGTCTGGTCCTGGCTTTGTCCAGCCGGGCGCTGGAAGCGCTGACGCCCGAACAGATTTCCATAATCGAAGCCAGTGCAAAACCACTGCCGCTTTCGGTTCCCACAATTGAAACAGCGGGTGGATCCGTGCGCTGCATGATCGCAGGCATTCACCTGTCCCGCCGATAGGAGACCCCGATGCAACCTTCTGACAAGGCGCTTGTGCCCTTTGTTTCCGTCGACAACATGATGCGCCTCGTCCATCATATCGGCCTTGAAAAGATGATCACGCAGATTGCCGCGCAGATCGAATCTGATTTCAAGCGATGGGAAAGCTTCGACAAAACGCCCCGAATCCCCGCCCATTCCCCCCATGGCGTGATTGAATTGATGCCAACTTCGGATGGTGAGGCATACGGTTTCAAGTATGTGAACGGGCATCCAAAAAACACGTCCGAGGGTCTGCAGACCGTGACCGCCTTCGGGTTGCTGGCGGATGTCTACACGGGCTATCCCACCCTCTTGACTGAAATGACCATGCTGACGGCCCTGAGAACGGCAGCAACCTCTGCCTTGGTCGGCAGCTATCTGGCACCGAAATCCGCAACGACGATGGCCATGATCGGAAATGGCGCTCAATCCGAGTTCCAGTGCCTGGCGTTTAAGGCAATGTGCGGCATCGACACTGTGCGGCTGTATGACACCGACACGAATGCAACGGCCAAATGCGCGGCAAACCTGCAAGGCAAGGGTCTGACTGTTGTATCCTGCAAAACGGCAGAAGACGCCATCGAAGGCGCACAGATCATCACCACTTGTACAGCTGACAAGAAATACGCCACCATTCTGACGGACAACATGGTCGGTCCCGGCGTTCACATAAACGCAATCGGCGGTGATTGCCCGGGCAAGACCGAGTTGCACAAGGATATCCTGCTGCGTTCGGAAATATTTGTTGAATACCCCGAGCAAACGCGGATCGAAGGCGAAATTCAGGCCCTGGACTCAGACCACCCCGTGACTGAAATCTGGCAGGTGATGACAGGCCAGGCCAAGGGGCGCACGGATGAACGGGCGATTACACTATTCGACAGTGTCGGTTTTGCGATCGAAGATTTTTCTGCCCTTCGTTACATCAAACGCGCCATCGAAGAGACAGACTTCTTCGAGCCGTTGGACATGCTGGCGGACCCCGACGATCCACGTGACCTCTATGGCATGTTGATGCGCGCCGAAACCTGAAACCAGCTGGGGGTTTCAATGGTCAAGGGCGCGCTGCCCCCGCCGCCCTTCGGGCGACTCCCCCGGGATATTTTTGGCCAGATGAACAAGGGATCCGCTCTCCGACCATTGG
The DNA here is from genome assembly GCF_056542605.1 of Ruegeria sp. AB8. NCBI lineage: Bacteria > Pseudomonadati > Pseudomonadota > Alphaproteobacteria > Rhodobacterales > Roseobacteraceae > Ruegeria > Ruegeria sp. AB8. Next base: position 75,067 of record NZ_JBQGAB010000014.1, on the reverse strand, counting down.
TCCGGAGAGCTTCACCTGGCGCGGTCATCGGCATCCCTGCCTGTACCGCCAATCCCGTATCCGACAATTTGATTAAAGATCCGTTACTTCATCTGGCCAAAAATATCCCGGAGCGCGAGGCAGAGCCTCGCAAAAACCCAGGTCAACCAGCCAGGGACGGCAGATAGAGTACGATACCCGGAAAGGCCACAAGCAGGGCGATGGTAACGGCATCGGCCACAAAGAACGGTGTCACGCCCTTGAAGACATCCTGAACACTGAGATCAGGACGCACTCCAGCCACAACAAAGCAATTCAGCCCGATTGGCGGCGTGATCAGGCAAAACTCGGCCATTTTGACCACCAGAATTCCAAACCAGATCGCACACATCGGGCCGGACATTCCAAAAGCACTCTCGGCAGCGCTGACAGCTTCGCCGCCGTTCAGTGCCATTACCGCAGGGTATACAACAGGCAATGTCAACAACAGCATGCCGATCGCGTCCATAAACATTCCAAGCACGGCATAGGCCAACAGGATGCAGATCAGGATCAGCATGGGTGACATTTCAAGCGACGTGATCCAGTCGGAGAACGCTCCGGGCAGATCGGCGAAACCCAGAAAACGGACGTAGATCAGAACGCCCCAGATGATCGAAAAGATCATCGCCGTCAGCTTGGCGGTTTCCAGCAGCGCCGACTTCAATTCACCCCAGCGCATGCCGTGATAGATGGCAAAGCAGAAAACGATGAAGGCTCCGATTGCTCCGCCTTCAGTCGGCGTGCCCCAGGCTTTTTCGCCAAATGGGTTGTAGACAAAACAGATGATGATCAGGATCACCGCGACGATTGGCATTGCCCCAGGCAGCGATGCGAAACGTTGCTTCCAGGTAAAGCCGGTGACCGGCGGGCCGACTGATTTGAACACAACGGCGATGCCGACAATCAGGCCCCCATAGATGACCGCCGAGAACGCGCCGGGAATAAACCCGGCCAGCAAAAGCTTGCCAACGTCCTGTTCAACGATGATTGCATAAATTACAAGGATGGCGGACGGAGGGATCAAGGAAGCCAATGTCCCGCCGGCGGCGACAACGCCGGCTGCAAATCGCTTGTTGTACCCGACCTCCAGCATCTCGGGGATTGCAACACGGGCGAAAACGGCAGACGTGGCGACGGACGCGCCCGAAACGGCGGCAAAGCCTGCGGTGGCGAATACGGTCGATACCGCCAGGCCACCCGGAACCCAGGCAATCCAGCGCTTTGCCGCCTCGAACAAGGCGCGGGTCAGCCCGGCATAGTAGGCCAGATAGCCGATGAGTATGAATGTCGGGATCAGGCTGAGCGTGTGCGAGGCCACCTTGGAATGCGGCACCTGTCCGGCCGTTTTCACTGCCACCGTCAGCGCCTTGCCAAAGCGGTTGGGGTCATATCCGAACTTGGCCCAGAAAATCCATACCAGCCCAACAAGCCCTGCCAGCCCCGCCGCAAAGGCGACGCGCATTCCCGTGACCACCAAAAACAACAGGCCGCCTGTGACCCACAATCCGATTTCAATCGTGTCCATGAGTCAGCCTTGCCCTTCGAACTGATCGGCCTCGGCTGCGGCTTGTGCGGCCGCGTCCTGAATAAGAGGCACAGCGACCGGGTGATCCAGCCCCAGAACAAACGCGCGCCCATATCCCCAGATCTGCAAAACTAGACGCAGGCACAGAACGGAGAACGCCACCGGAGCCAACAGTTTGGCCGGCCACAGAGGGATACCAATGTCGATGGAACTGTCCCTGCTCCACATCGGCGCGGCAAAATCGAACGACCGCTCGAAATGGGACCAGCTGCCCCAGACAAGGGCCATCATCAGGACGAGGATCAAGACGACGGAAATCGTCTCGAAGAACCAAAGCGCCCGGCCGCGAAGACGCGCGATGACGATGTCCATGCGAATATGCCCGCCATCTCGCTGTACGTAGGAAACGCCCAGGAATGCGATCAGTGGCATCGCCTGTTCAATCCAGTCGACATAGCCCGGCAATGGCGCGTTAAGCGCATTCCGGCCGCTCACCGATACAACGGCAAGAACCATCAGCGAGAAAACCGCCAGACCGCTGATCAGGGCCAGCAGTCTTTCTGCCCGAAGAAGATGCTGGTCCAGACGGCTGAGACGGCTGCCATCCTCCAGCACGGTGGCCTGTCCCGCCATCCTGCTTTTTCCTTGTCGTTGAAGAGAACCGGACGCCCGATGGCATCCGGTTCATAACATCAGTTTCCGCCGCGTTGCTGCTGCAGTGTCGACTGAACAAGATCGTACAGGTCCTGCGCAGGCAGACCCTGATCGGTCATGTCGGCAATCCACTGTTCGCGGATCGGATCTGCCGCCTTGGCGCGGAACTCCTGCAGGACGGCATCGTCAATCATGACTTTCTGAACGCCTTTTTCCTCAAGAACACCGTCCCACTTTTCAAGCAGGGCCCCGTAATTGGCCAGATAATGATCGATCGCCTCGTCAATCGAACTGTCCAGTGCTTCGCGATGTTCTGCCGGAAGCGCCTCATAAGCGTCGATGTTCACCACGACCGGGCAGTTTACGGTGCCAGGGTTCAGGTTGGCCGTCCACCAGTCGGCTTCGTTGATGGTGCCGAAGGACAGGTGTGCGTGCTGGGCAAATGCCACAGTATCGACAACCCCGGATTCCATCGCATTGAACGCTTCTGTGGCGGGCACGGATGTTGGCACGCCCCCTACGGCTTCAAACGCTTTGCCCAACCCACCGGTCGCGCGCACGCGCATACCATCAAAAGCGGCAAGAGTGTCGCGCGGCTCGCCCGTGCCGACAAGGTTATACTGCGGCATGGGCGACGTCATGATGATCCGGGCGTTCCACCGCGCCATTTCTTCTTTGACGGCCGGGTGGTCATAAACCGCGTGGCTGACCGCCACTTCCTCGTCCAGATTGTTCACGCCCAGAAACGGAAGTTCGAGAACGGTGATCGCCCTGTTCTTGTCCCTATGGTAGCCCGCACAGAACTGCGCCACTTCAAATGCGCCGATCTCGATCCCGTCCAGGTTTTCCCTGGGTTTTGACAAGCCGCCATAGCTGACGTTGATCGTGAACTCGCCGCCGGTCTTTTCGGCAACCAGTTCGGACAGCTTTTCAACATGCTCTGTAAATGCGCGGCGCTTGCCCCAGACCGAGGCGTTCCATTCGGTCGCAACGGCTTCGCCTGCAAAGGCCACGCCAATGGCCGCGACGGCGGCGGCGCTTAACATCCTGTTCATAGTGATCTCTCCCTGTGATGCGCCCCTTGGTCAGAGCGCTTGGACATAAAGCTAGCGCCAACATCCGGATGTGCCAACCCCGCAGACGCTGATGAGTTGCCGCCTTCAGGGCGCGACCTGCCGGTACAATCGAAAGAAGAATTGGGAATCCAAAAGGCATCCAGGAATTTCCGGAAAACTGCAGTTCGAAAACAGTTACACGGTAGGCATTGTTATTTTTACCTTTTTTTTATCTTTTTCATGTTTCTTTACATTTTTTAACCATATAGCGAAATTTGTTTACAAACAAATCGTGGAACTACGGCAATTTATTTATTTGTTTTCAGAACCCCGTATATTCGCAATCGGGAGGAAACGGGTCGACATTGCCTGTTTGACGGGCAAAATCGGTTCATCAATATCCAGTCCTAGAGGGAGGAGCCTCAGTATGACAACCGCTGCCCAGGCAGATGCCAAAACATATCCGCCATCCGCAGAAATCGTGTCCCGTGCGCATATCGATGCTGACAAATACGCGGCAATGTATGCAGCCTCTGTCAGTGATCCTGCTGCCTTCTGGGATGAACAGGGCAAGCGCGTCGACTGGATCAAGCCTTATACTCAGGTCAAGGATGTGGACTACAGCTTTGGCTCGGTGAAGATCAACTGGTATGCCGATGGCACGCTGAATGTTTCGGCAAACTGTCTGGACCGTCACCTGGCGACACGCGGCGATCAAACCGCGATCATTTGGGAGCCGGATGATCCAAACGACGCAGCGCAGCACATCACCTATGCCGAATTGCACCGCCGCACCTGCCGGATGGCCAACATTCTGGAATCAATGGGTGTGCGCAAGGGCGACCGGGTCGTGATCTATCTGCCGATGATCCCCGAAGCCGCCTATGCCATGCTGGCCTGCGCGCGGATTGGAGCGATCCATTCGATTGTTTTCGCAGGCTTTTCCCCGGACGCCCTGGCAGCGCGGGTCAATGGCTGCGACGCCAAGGTCCTGATCACTGCCGACGAAGCCCCGCGCGGTGGCCGCAAGACGCCACTGAAATCGAATGCCGATGCGGCTTTGCTGCACTGCAAGGACACCGTGAAATGTCTGGTGGTCAAGCGGACCGGTGGCCAAACCACATGGGTGGATGGGCGTGACCACGACTACAACGAAATGGCGCTTGAAGCGGATGACTACTGCGCGCCCGCCGAGATGAGCGCAGAAGACCCGCTGTTCATTCTCTATACCTCGGGCTCAACCGGTCAGCCCAAAGGCGTGGTGCATACGACCGGCGGCTATTTGGTCTATGCAGCCATGACCCATGAGATCACTTTCGATTATCACGATGGTGACGTGTACTGGTGCACTGCAGACGTGGGTTGGGTCACGGGCCACAGCTATATTGTTTACGGCCCACTGGCCAACGGAGCGACCACGCTGATGTTCGAGGGTGTGCCGACATTTCCGGACGCCTCGCGGTTCTGGCAGGTCTGCGAAAAGCACAAGGTGAACCAGTTCTACACCGCGCCGACCGCAATCCGTGCCCTGATGGGACAAGGCAATGAATTCGTCGACAAATGCGACCTGAGCGACCTGCGCGTTCTGGGCACAGTGGGCGAGCCCATCAACCCCGAAGCCTGGAACTGGTACAACGAAGTTGTCGGCAAAGGGAAATGCCCCATCGTTGATACCTGGTGGCAGACCGAAACCGGCGGCCACTTGATGACCCCCCTGCCCGGCGCACACGCGATGAAACCCGGCTCGGCCATGAAACCGTTCTTCGGCATTGTGCCGGTGGTTCTGGACCCGCAATCCGGTGTTGAGATTGAGGGCAATGGGGTCGAAGGCGTTCTGTGCATCAAGGACAGCTGGCCGGGCCAGATGCGCACCGTCTGGGGCGATCATGAGCGGTTCGAAAAGACCTATTTCTCGGACTACAAGGGCTATTACTTCACCGGTGACGGCTGCCGCCGTGATGAGGATGGCGATTACTGGATCACTGGTCGCGTTGACGATGTGATCAACGTATCCGGGCACCGTATGGGCACGGCCGAGGTGGAAAGTGCTCTGGTTGCGCATGCCGCCGTCGCCGAAGCCGCTGTCGTTGGCTATCCCCATGAAATCAAGGGGCAAGGCATCTATTGCTACGTCACCCTGATGAATGATCGTGAGCCCAGCGACGAACTGCTGAAAGAACTGCGGACCTGGGTCCGGACCGAAATCGGCCCGATCGCCAGCCCGGATGTGATCCAGTGGGCGCCTGGCCTGCCCAAGACACGCTCGGGCAAGATCATGCGCCGTATCCTGCGCAAGATTGCCGAAAACGACTTTGGCAGCTTGGGTGATACTTCGACACTGGCTGATCCGTCGGTCGTCGAAGACCTGATCGAAAACCGCGCGAACAAGTGAGGATGTGATGGACGCTGCCACGATCACCACACCCGCCGTTCTGATCCTTCTCGGCCCTCCGGGCGCCGGGAAAGGCACACAGGCCCGCATGCTTGAAGAAAAGTTCGGGCTGGTTCAACTGAGCACCGGCGATCTGCTTCGGGCCGCCGTTGCTGCCGGAACCGAGGCAGGCAAGGCCGCGAAGGCCGTGATGGAAGCCGGCGATCTTGTCAGTGACGAGATCGTCATAGCCATCCTGCGCGACCGGATGGTGGAACCGGATTGCGCCAAGGGTGTCATTCTGGACGGATTCCCGCGGACTACGGTTCAGGCCGAAGCGTTGGATGGACTGTTGGCCGAAAACGGTCAGAAGGTCAGCGCCGCGATCAGCCTTGAGGTGGAGGATGCCGAGATGATCACCCGCATCTCGGGCCGCTATACCTGTGCCGGCTGCGGTGAGGGGTACCACGATCAGTTCAAGAAACCGGCGGTCGAAGGAAAGTGTGACAAATGCGGTCACACGGGGTTCAAGCGCCGCGCCGATGATAATGCGGTAACCGTTGCGTCCCGGCTGGAAGCCTACCATGCGCAGACCGCTCCGCTGATCGACTACTACGAAAGTCATGAGGTTTTGAAACGGACCAACGCCATGGGCCGGATCGAAGACATCGCCAGTAATCTGGAACAGATCGTCGGCGACGTGATGAGTTAAGGGGATAAGTGAAGCCCAATTTGGGGCTCTGATCCAACAAAAGAATACTTCAACGGACCCGCCTTGGCGGACCGGAGAAGTTTTGCCAAACGCCACCCGGCGTTCGGCGCATTCGAGAGGCGGCCCAACGCACTGGAGGAGTTGGGCAAGGGGCCGCTCAACGACGAAGCGAAGGAGGAACCCGCGATGGCGGATCAATCTACAAACTCCGCGCAGGCTGCCGAGGCCGATAAGGGCTATTGGCAGGCCAACCTGCGCCTCATCTACATCAGCCTCGTGATCTGGGCGCTGGTGTCTTTCGGATTCGGCATTCTGCTGCGTCCGCTGCTGTCGGGTATCGCTGTTGGCGGCACCGACCTGGGCTTTTGGTTCGCTCAGCAGGGATCAATTCTGGTCTTTCTGGTGCTGATCTTCAACTACGCCTGGCGCATGAACAAGCTGGACGCCGAATACGGCGTGGATGAGGAGTAACCCCCATGGACCAGTTTACCATCAACCTGCTGTTTGTCGGCGCGTCGTTCGCGCTGTACATCGGCATCGCGATCTGGGCCCGTGCGGGTTCCACATCCGAATTCTACGCCGCCGGTCGCGGCGTTCACCCGGTCACCAACGGTATGGCGACAGCGGCGGACTGGATGTCCGCGGCCTCGTTCATCTCGATGGCGGGCCTGATTGCCTTTACCGGCTATGACAACTCGACCTTCCTGATGGGTTGGACCGGTGGCTACGTGCTGTTGGCACTGCTGCTTGCACCTTACCTGCGCAAGTTCGGCAAGTTCACCGTATCGGAATTCATCGGCGACCGCTTCTACAGCCAGACCGCCCGTATCGTTGCGGTGATCTGTCTGATCGTGGCTTCGGTGACCTATGTTATCGGCCAGATGACCGGCGTTGGCGTGGCCTTCGGCCGCTTTCTTGAAGTGTCGAACACTTCCGGTCTGCTGATCGGTGCCTGTGTCGTGTTTGCCTACGCGGTTTTCGGTGGGATGAAAGGTGTGACCTACACTCAGGTCGCTCAGTACTGCGTGCTGATCACCGCCTACACGATCCCGGCGATCTTTATCTCGCTGCAGTTGACCGGCACTCCGATCCCGGCGCTGGGTCTGTTTGGCGACACCGCAGGCGGAGAGCCTCTGCTGAGCAAGCTGGACGCGATCGTGACCGAGTTGGGCTTCAACGAATATACCGCCCACCACTCGAACACGCTGAACATGGTACTGTTCACACTGTCGCTGATGATCGGTACCGCCGGTCTGCCGCACGTGATCATGCGCTTCTTCACCGTACCGAAAGTGTCTGACGCCCGCTGGTCGGCTGGCTGGACGCTGGTCTTCATCGCTCTGCTGTACCTGACTGCCCCTGCGGTTGGCGCAATGGCGCGACTGAACATCACCGACATGATGTGGCCCAACGGTGGCATCGAAGGTGGCGCTGTTTCGGTTGAAGACATCGACACCGATCCACGTTACGACTGGATGCAGACATGGCAGAAAACCGGTCTGCTGGACTGGGAAGACAAGAACGGCGACGGCAAGATCCAGTACTACAATGACGCGAATGCCGACATGCAGGCCATTGCGGAAGAAAAAGGCTGGGTCGGTAACGAACTGACCAAGTTCAACCGCGACATCCTGGTTCTGGCCAACCCCGAAATCGCCAACCTGCCGGGTTGGGTGATCGGTCTGGTCGCGGCCGGTGGTCTTGCGGCTGCCCTGTCGACCGCTGCGGGTCTGTTGCTGGCGATCTCGTCGGCGGTGTCCCACGACCTTGTCAAAGGTGCGATCAACCCGCAGATCTCTGAAAAAGGAGAACTACTGGCGGCTCGTATCGCCATGGCCGTGGCCATCGTCGTTGCAACCTATCTGGGTCTGAACCCACCGGGCTTTGCAGCGCAAACCGTGGCACTTGCCTTCGGTCTGGCGGCGGCCTCGATCTTCCCGGCACTGATGATGGGGATCTTCTCGACCCGCATCAACAACACTGGCGCAGTTGCTGGTATGCTGGCAGGTCTGACCGTGACCTTGGTCTACATCTTCCTGCACAAGGGCTGGCTGTTCATTCCGGACACCAACTCGTTCACCGATGCTGACCCGCTGTTGGGTCCGATCAAGTCGACATCGTTCGGTGCCATTGGTGCAATGATCAACTTCGGCGTTGCCTACGTCGTCGCCGGTATGACCAAAGAGACTCCGCCGGAGATCGTCGAATTGGTCGAAAGCGTGCGCATTCCCCGTGGTGCGGGCGCAGCTCAGAACAAGTGAGCCTGATGTGGTCGGTACCCTCCATGGCTGACCACATCTTTCGATCCACTGTACCCGCCCGGCATTCCACCGGGCGGGGCTTTTCATTCAGAAGCCAAGGACGACCCTATGCCCCTGTCCCATGATGAGATCACCCGGTTTCTGAAATCCGTTCACCCCTATGACGCCTTGCCCTCGGATACGCTGGACGCCGTTGCCCGGCAGATCGAGGTTCATGAGGTCGAAGCAAATAGCCCGGTTTACGCATTGGGCGCCCACCTGCCTGGTGTTTTCGTAATCTACGAAGGACAGGTCGAAATCACGGATGAAAACGGCGCGGTCGTATCCCACCTTGGTCTACGCAACTCCTTCGGCGAGCGGGGGCTGCTGAAAGACGGCAAGGCAGCAACGCATGCGCGCGCGGACACGCCGTCTGTTCTGATTCTGCTGCCGCCCGCCCTGGTGCGCCAACTGATCGACGATCATGATGTGGTCTCGAGATTCTTCAACCGAACCCGGGGCAACCGCTCCACTCCGCAAAGTCTGGCAACCACCGCCATTGACGTTTTGATGGCACGCGATCCTGCGACTTGCCCACCTTCCACCCCGGTTCAAAAGGCAGCGCAGTTGATGCGGGAAAGGCATATCTCGTCGCTTTGCGTAACCGAAGGCGAGACCCTTCTGGGCATTGCCACGCTTAGGGACATTGCAAGCAAGTTCGTGGCAGACGGAATGCCCGCAGCAACGCCGGTTTCGTCGATCATGACGGTAAATCCGGTCACACTTTCGCCCTCGGATATCGGCTCGGACGTTCTGCATGTGATGATGGAGCGCGGCATCGGCCACATTCCCATTTCCGAAGGCGGACGTCTTGTCGGCATCGTCACGCAAACGGACCTGACCCACTATCAGGCCGTCAATTCCGCCGAACTCGTGCGTCGGATCGCCCGCGCCCAATCCGCCGAGGAGATGGCGCTGGTGACGGCCGAAATCCCTCAACTTCTGGTGCAGTTGGTTGCCGGAGGGAACCGGCACGAGATCGTGACCCGTCTGATCACCGACATTGCCGATACTGCCACCCGGCGCTTGCTGGTATTGGCCGAAGGCAAACTTGGGCCGCCACCCGTTCCCTATCTGTGGCTGGCGTGCGGGTCGCAAGGGCGGCAGGAACAGACGGGTGTTTCAGATCAGGACAACTGCCTGATGTTGGATGATCAGGTGACGGACGCGCAGATGCCATATTTTGCTGATCTGGCCAAATTTGTTTCGGACGGTCTGGACACCTGCGGGTATTTCTATTGCCCCGGCGACATGATGGCCACCAACCCGCGCTGGTGTCAGCCAGTCCGCGTCTGGCGCGACTATTTCAAGGGCTGGATCGCCAAACCCAACCCCGAGGCACAGATGCTGGCCTCGGTTATGTTCGACCTGCGCCCCATCGGCGGCGCGTTCGAGCTGTTCTCGGATCTTCAGGCAGATACGCTCGGCGCGGCCAGCGCAAATTCAATCTTTGTCGCCCACATGATTTCCAACTCGCTCAAGCACACGCCGCCATTGGGCCTGCTCCGCGGCTTTGCGACGATCCGTTCGGGCGAGCATAGAAACACGCTGGATCTGAAACACAACGGAGTCGTGCCTGTGGTGGATCTGGCCCGGATTTACAGTCTGCAGGGGCAATTCACCGAAGCCAACACACGTGCACGCCTGAAAGCCGCCGAGGCCGGCGGCGTGCTGAGCCCCGCTGGTGCGCGGGATCTACTGGACGCCTACGATCTGATTGCCGAAACCCGGCTTGAACATCAGGTTCGGCAGATCAAGGCTGCGAAAGATCCCGACAATTACCTGCTCCCGTCGGATTTGTCCGACTTTGAGCGAAGTCATCTGCGCGATGCCTTTGTCGTGGTAAAAACGATGCAGTCGGCGGTAGGCCACGGCAAGGGCATGTTGGGTTAAGTGTAGTTAGACGAGTACGATGGGATCGCTTTCGGCGACCGTATTTGGAACAAGAAGAAGAGGCGAGACGCGCCTGAGTCAGAAAGGTTAGCCATGTTTCTTGAATTGATCGGTACGGTTTTTGCAGGTTTTGCTTTTGCAGGCATCGCAATGCTGTTGAACAAGCTTTCCGGTGGCCGTCTGCCCCGCTGGACCGCGCCGGTTGCCGCCGGTGCCGGGATGATCGGAGTGACCATCGCCAGCGAATATTCGTGGTATGGGCGCCAGCTTGAAACCTTGCCTGAAGGAATGGAAATCGTGCAGGTGGTCGAAAGCCGCGCCTTCTATCGACCTTGGACCTATGCCGTGCCCTTCGTGGATCGTTTTGCCGCGATCGATACCGTATCGGTACGCACCAACGCGCAGGTTCCCGAGCAACGCCTGGTGGATTTATACTTCTTCGGTCGCTGGGCCCCGGTTTCGAAACTGCCCGTTGCAGTCAATTGCGCCGAAAACAGCCGCGCCAACCTGGCAGACGGTGCAGAATTCGCCGATGACGGACGGCTGCTGAATGCCACCTGGATCGCGGCGGGTTCCGGAGACCCGGTCATAGAAGCCACCTGCGAGGTCTGATCATGCTGACCCGGCTGAGCCTGCGCCTGAGAGTATTCCTGTTCTTCTGTCTGCTGGCACTTGGCGGATTGACCGTCTGCATTGCAGCCCTGTGGGTCGGATACGCACGAACGGGCAACCCGGACCTGGCCAATGCGTTTGTTTTTGCCGGTATTCTTATCGCCTTTGGCCTTTTGGCGCTAAGTGTCGGCGTCTGGCTGTTGTTTGACGACAATGTCGCGAAACCGATCGAGCGCTTGTCGGCTGAGCTGCGCGCCCGTGCGCATGCCGGTGTCAGCAGCGACCTTGACCTTCAGGCCGCGCGGTATTTGGGGGATTTGGCCCCGGCAGCGGCAGGACTTGCGGATCGGCTCACTGACAAAACCCTTGATATCGCCGAAGCCGTCGCTGCAGAAACTGCTCATCTCGCGGCTGAAAAGCAGAAGCTTACGGCGCTGTTGACGGAAATTCCGGTGGCAATGCTGCTGGCTGGTCCGACCCATAAAATCGTTCTCTACGACGCGCAGGCCGCCGAGGTTTTGGCCCAGATTTCCCATCCTAGGCTGAACGCCTCTCTTTTCGAGTATCTGCAGCCGAACCCGCTGACAGCGGCGTATGAGAAGATGTGCAAGACCGGGCTCGAGGTCGCATGTACGCTGACCAGCATTGATGGCAACCAAAGCTATGCCGCGCGTATGAAACCCTTGGGCCATGCGCCCGGCTACATGCTGATCTTCGACGACAGCGCCGCCAATATCCCGCCCGAGGCCGCCCGCCCGCTGGTTTACAATTTCGATCTGCTGGACGGAGCCACCGATGTAGAATTCGAACATCGCGCCCTGACCGATCTGTGTTTCGTGGTGTTCGATACCGAGACCACGGGCCTGCTGCCGCACAAGGATGAAGTTGTGCAGATCGGCGCAGTCCGGGTGGTTAAGGGCCGGATCGTCGAAGGTGAGCATCTGGATTTGCTGGTCAACCCCGGAATTCCGATCCCTCTGGCTTCGACCAAGGTGCACAAGGTCAGCGACCACATGGTCCAGGGGGCTCCGGACATTGCCCAGGCTGGGCGTGTCTTTCATCAGTTCGCTCATGATGCGGTCATTGTGGCCCACAACGCTCCGTTCGATATGGCGTTTATGCGCCGGCATGAGAAACGCATGGGTGTGGAATGGAACCACCTGATTTTGGACACGGTCCTGCTGTCGGCTGTGCTGTTCGGTGCCAGCGACACACACACCCTGGATGCATTATGCGAGCGACTGGACATCACAATCCCGGAGGCGCTGCGCCATACGGCATTGGGCGACGCCGTCGCGACGGCCGAGGCTCTGGTCAAGATGCTGCCCATGCTTCGGGCACGCGGGATGGTGACATTTGGCGATGTTCTGGTCGAAACACGCAAACATGGGCGATTGCTGGAAGATCTGAACTGACGCGTAAATATTCACGCCATTTTCACCTTTCCATGGACAAACCCGACCGCTCATGGCACCTGATGCGCGTCTGAAACACGAGCGCGCAATGACGGATAGAACCTTCACCCCCGGCCCGGATCACAGCAACGCCTTTCGCCAGGCGTTGGGCTGTTTCGGCACAGGTGTGACGGTCATCACGACCAACAAGGCCGCAGGGCCGCGCGCCATTACCGTGAATTCCTTTTCCTCGGTGTCGCTGGATCCCCCGCTGGTTCTGTGGTGCCTTGCCAAGGATTCCAACCGCTTTGACGCCTTCAGCACGTGCACGGACTATTCGATCCACGTCATGGCGCAGGAGCAGCAGGATCAGGCTTTGAAGTTTGCCCGAAACGGCTTTGATTTCTCGCACGCAGACTGGAGCGCGGATCCTGCAGGTCGTCCCCAGCTGCACGGCTGTCTGGCGCGGTTTGATTGCCATCTGCATGACCGGCACGAAGCGGGCGATCACCTGATCTTGGTGGGCCGCGTCGAAACCGCGATGTACCGGACCGGTCAGGGCCTGATTTTCAAACGCGGTCAGTTCGGTGGTTTTGTCGATACGATCTGAACGCTATTCGTCCAGAGACCCATGAACGGCAAGCGCCTCAAGTTCAGCATCTTGGGGAACGATGACGCGAAACGCTTCATGAACACTTGAATCGGTCAGCTCGCGTGCAACGGTAAGCAGCGTGTTGGGCGCGTGCTCTTCACACAGGCCGGACATATGGTCAATTTCGGCCTGTGCAACGCCCAGGGCTGCATCGATTGACGGGGCTCCGTAGAAACGAACGAAATGATCCGCGAGGCTCTGCGCGATCTGTTCAAGTTCGGATGGTTCGACCTTGGTAACGGCAACGAATGTCACCCGTCCGAATGTCTCAAGCCCCAGCCAGCCGTTGGCAAAGGCCTGCCGCGCCTTGCCTGCCAGATCAGCCGACCCCCAGTTCGAAAACTCGAACCCGCCCGAAATGCACCATTCACCGGTGCGCGCAGGCGACTGAAAGACATTCATGTCACTTTCGTCAAAGTGAATGGCACGGGCCAATTTCATCAGGATGCCTCCAGCAACTCAGTCAGTGGGCGCAGTTGAGTGTCCGAACCCTTGCGGATCAGCATACCGAACCTTTCATCCGTGCCAAGGAACACGCCCTGTTCTTCAATCGACTCACCCACGCCGCGCAGAAGTCCCATCCATTCTGCGTGCAACGAGCCGTTGCCGTCCTCTTGCCAGCGATTGAGCCATGTCAGCATGTGACGCGACCAGCTTTCGACCAACTGCACCGGGCCGACTTCGGCACAGCCTTCGTCATACAGCGCGGTGACATCAGGATTTTCCCCGGGTGCATCGCTTGTCTGCAACAAGGCTAGTTCCCACCCTATCACCAACCAGTCAGGGACTTCTTCCGAACTATTGGCAGAAGCAGCGGCCCGGAACTGTCCACACCGGGCCCCGTTCACGCAGACCAAACCGTCCCAGCCCAGATGTACGGCAACCTCGGGCGGGGCCAGCGCGCCCAAAGCGTTCTGAAAACCCACCGCGCACAACGGAAGCATTGCCATTGCGTCCAGCAGCGGCACCTCGGGCGCGAAGACAATCGCAACCCGCAGACGGTCTTCCTGAATATTGTAAACGACCGCGCCTGCGTCACAGCCCAGCGCAGCCATTGCCTGCGCGCGCTCAAACGGGTCTTCCCCGCCCTGAACCGGATGTCCGGTCAGCAATGGGGGGAAGACCGGCTCGGTCATGCCTGGCCCTTGGCGATCATGTCGCGAGCGATCTTGCGGAACGCCTCGGCCTGCGGACTGTCTGGCTTGCTGACCACGATCGGCGCACCGCCATCGGCTGCGACGCGAATATCCAGATGCAGCGGAATTTCCCCCAGCAGCGGAACGCCCAGCGCCGCGGCTTCGGAGGCCACTCCGCCGTGTCCGAATACATGCTCCTCATGTCCGCAATTCGAGCAGATATGGGTCGACATGTTCTCGATCATCCCCACGATGGGCGTTTTGAGCTGATTGAACATGTCGATGCCTTTGCGGGCGTCGATCAGCGCCACATCCTGCGGAGTTGACACGACGATGGCGCCATCCACCCGGAATTTCTGGCTTAGCGTCAGTTGCACGTCGCCGGTGCCGGGCGGCAGATCGACGATCAGCACATCCAGTGCACCCCATTGCACCTGGTTCATCATCTGCTGCAGCGCGCCCATCAGCATTGGACCACGCCACACGACCGCCTGCCCTTCGTTGGTCATCAGGCCGATCGACATCATGGTGACACCGTGATTGCGCAACGGCAGGATCGTTTTTCCGTCAGGGCTTGCCGGTCGTCCGGAAACCCCCAGCATACGCGGCTGCGATGGCCCGTAAACATCCGCATCCAACAGTCCAACACGTCGACCTTCGGCGGCCAGTGCGCAGGCCAGATTGGCGGAAACCGTCGATTTACCGACCCCGCCCTTGCCCGATGCCACGGCGATGATCCGGTCAACACCCGCAACCGGCTGTGGCCCCGTTTGCGAAGGCTTGGGTTTCGGCTTCAAATCCGGCGGCGCCTTTTCGGAATGCGCGGTCATCATCGCGGATACTTTTTCAACACCCTCGACCATCTTTGCGGCCTGTTCGGCGGCGGCACGCACCGGCTCCATCCGCTCGGCTTGTTTCGGGTCGATCTCCAGCACGAAACGAACGGTTTCACCTTCGACATTCAGGGCACGCACCACACCTGCACTGACGATGTCCTGACCCGAAACCGGATCTGTGATCTTTTTCAGGTTCGCCAGAACCGCGTCACGAACACTCATGCATCTGTTTCCTTGTTCCGCCCCATAGTGTGGGTATCGCCTGTCATTGCATGTGTCTCCGTCTTTTTCAGTTTATTTGACGCTATCCGCCTGTCGCCGCTAGGCTTGGGGAATGCGTGCCATCCTTTTGTGCCTGAGCCTGTCGCTGTCTGCCACCCCTTCGTTATCGCAGGAGGCGCTTGGGCTTGCGGCTCCGGATCAGGTGAGGGACTCGGGTCTACTGCAACATATTCTTCCGCGCTTTTCCCTCAAGACCGGAATCCGGGTTATCGCCGATGAAAACGGGATAATGTCTGTGGCGGCCTCCCCGCCGGGTAAGCCCGTCTTTGCCCGGGATGGCGTCACCTACCATCTTCTTATTCAGGATGACCCCCGCCAGGTCCGGTTTGAGGACTGGATGCTGTCGGACATTGGAAAGCGCACGATCGAAAGCTTTGTGCCGGATCAGGGCTCTCCTTTCGATACGCAGTTTGACACTGTTGAAACTGCAGAAGAAAAGGCAACGAACCCGAACACTGAAATCGGGCGCGAGCTGTCGTTTACCCATTGCGGAAGGTGTCATGTTATTGGTCCGCGCAACCGCATGAACGGTCTGGGCTCGACCCCGTCCTTTGCGGTTCTGCGCGCCATGCCCGACTGGTCGGAGCGGTTCGAAGCCTTCTTTGCGCTGAACCCGCACCCTTCGTTCACCCAGATCGCAGGGCTGACACCTCCTTTCGATCCGACCCGGCCCTCGCCCATTCACCCGGTCGAAATCACGCTGGAGGACTTGGAGGCCATCCTCGCCTTCGTATCGAACATCCGCGCGGCCGATCTGGGCGCGCCACTGCAGCATCAGTGATCCTTTCGCTTCGAGAAGTAGTCCTCGGTGGTGACAACACGCGGCCTTGGGCTGGATTGAAAGGGATTGTCCTGGTGCTGAAACTGCGCATTTACACGGCAATTGTCGCACATCTGGATCATCCGCGCCTGTTCGGATGAGGCAAACATCGGATGGCTTCCCGACAGTTTGTCCATAATACGCTCGACCGTGGACTTCACACCGAACAACGCTCCACACTCGACGCAGGCAAAGGGTTCTTCCTCGTTCAACACCTGCTGAGACAGGGCCTTGTCACTCAGGTCCAGCTGCGGGACCAGAGCAATCGCTTTTTCGGGGCAGATCGTCCGACACAGGCCACACTGCAAACACGCGTCCTGCTGGAAATTCAGTTGCGGCATATCCGGGTTGTCGACCAATGCGCCGGACGGGCACAGCGACACGCAGCTCAAACACAGCGTGCAGGCATCCGTATCAACAGCAATGGCCCCATATGGCGCGCCCTGTGGCAAAGTGATCGGCTCATCGGCGCCAGGGTTCAGCGCCTGCGCTGCCAGTCGCGCGACCTGCCGACGATTTCCCAAGGGGAGGACCGGATCGGTCAAAGCCTGCGGGACATGCTGATCGTAAAGACGGTCAGACAGTGCATCCGGGTCAGCTTCATCAATCACACCAAGACACTCGGGATCGGCAATGGCCTGCGCCAGCATCAGTTCCTTGTCCAGCGCGTCCTTTTCGGTCGTTGGCGAAAGCAGGACATCGACTCGTGCAAAACCGTGGGCCAGACCGGCCAGCATTTCCGCATGACCAAAGCCCGAGATCACGTTCAGTTCCAGCGGGATCACATCCGCAGGCAAGCCCCGACCGAACCGGGCAGCAAGCCGGATCATCTCGGCCCCATGGGCATCGTGAACCAGCAAACGCGGAGCGATGCCTCCGGCCCTTCGGTAGGTGCGCGCCAGGACATTCATCCGGGACAGCAAAGCGGCCAGGGGCGGATCCTCGTAGGTGATCGCCGTCGACGGGCAAACCGATGAACATTCGCCGCATCCGGCGCAGATCATCGGATCTATTGCGACGTGTTCTCCGGCCGGAGTAATTGCACCCGTCGGACAAATGTCCAGACAATTCGTGCAAGCCACCTGTTCCGCCCGGGAATGGGCGCAAAGGGTTTCATCGAGACGAACATAGAGCGGCTTTTCGAACGTTCCAACCAATTGCGCCGCATCAAACGCCACCCTTTCGACGGCCAGCGCATCGCGCGGATCGGCGCGCAGGTAGCCTTCGCGCTTGGCCGGGGCCTGAACAAATGGGGTGCCGCCGGTCAGGTCGATCACAATGTCGCAGACCGATCGCGCGCCATCCTTTGCGTCGGTCCAACCGAACGCGCCCCGCCCGCCGGGTTTCAACTGCCTCAACCTGTCCAGCTTCAGCGAGAACGCACCAAGCGCCCCATTCAGCGTGCGCAATTCCCCATGCACGACGTCAAACGATCTGGAGACCGGTACAGCGTCATCGGTGGCCAGCACCGTGATCGCCAAAGTACCTGACAAACGCCCGGCCAGCGCAAAAGCGGCCTCGCCCGGTCCAATGACAAAGCAGGTACCCTCGCTAACGACATCGACGCTGGGAGTGATCGGTTGCGGCAGCAGTGCTTCGGCGGCCAGCGCGGCGATCTTGGGTGCCGCATCCTGCCCCTGTTCGGACCATCCTGCGCGGTCGCGCAGATCGACAAAGCCGGGCGTTTCAACACCCAGATCGTCGGCAAGGTCACGAAACACGTCCTGCTCCTGCCCGCAGGCTATGATTGTCGTATCCTCGCCTTTCAGCGCAGAGGCGGCGGCTTCCAGTTCCCGCGTGCACAGCGCGCTGTGAATTTTGGAACACGACACATCGCAGGCCGAGGCCACCTTGTCCGCATCCAGCGACTGGGTTCCCGCGCAATCGCAAAGCAGCATCTTTATGGCCATGTCCATCCCCATCGCTTTCCCACCTTCAGCACATTAAGCCGTATGCGCAGTGAGGCAATGTCCACGGCACCAAAGAAGGGTTTATTCGCCGGATCGACCCCGCATAACCCTCGCCCGGACACCAAAATTCATTACCAATTGGTTAAAAAATAAACTTGTGGTGATCAATTGTCATGTTTCGCTCCAATAAGATGCTTGGCGAAAAGCCGTATTGTGTACCATAGTGGACACCAAGGAAGGCAGGGGAGAGCCTTTCGGGGAGGATTAGGTGGCCAGGGCCGCAAATCAGATCGAAATGCCGGTTGGCGTTGTTGTGCGCAAAACACCGGGTGTGACCCGTTGGGCGCGGTGGAGCTGGCGTGCAGTGGCGGCTTTGCCCGGAGCAGGACCTGCAGATTGGAAGGAATTGCGCCGCGAGGGGGAAGCCGTGGAGTACCACGCAGCCACCCTTCCGCTGACGCTCTGGGCAGACGAAACCGAAGCCTACATGGTGAACCTGTCTGACATTCAACCGTCGGTCTATCTGGTCTTGCGGGACGAGCTTGACGGAGATCATCCGTTGAATGCGGTTCTGATCACGGCTTCTCCTTTTGAAGGTCAGGACTATGCAGATACCGGAGAAGAGATCGTCGAAAAAATCCCCATGAGCGAGGGTCTGATTGCGTGGGTGCGCGACTTTACCCTGCAACATCACCGGGATGAGGTGTTCATCAAACGCCGCCGCGACAAGAAACGGACCGATCTGGTGGAAGATGGAAAAGGGGATGCGCGCATTCGGCAGGCCTCGGACGTGTATCGCGCGCCGCGGAGGATCGTGCAATGACGGAAGTGCGCGATTTCTGGTCCCGCCGCAAGGCTGCCGTTCAGGCTGAAGCCGAGGCTGAACGCACCTCCTCCGAAGCGCAGAAAGTGGCAGAACAGCAGGCAGAGCTGGAAGAGAAGTCAGATGCGGAGATTCTTGCCGCATTCGATCTGCCGGACCCGGATGATCTGAAACCCGGTGACGACATTTCAGGGTTCATGGCCCAGGCCGTCCCCGACCGCCTCCGCCGACGTGCATTGCGACGCCTGTGGCGATTGAACCCGGTTCTGGCCAATGTGGACGGGCTGGTCGACTACGGTGAGGACTATACGGACGCCGCATGCGTCATCGAGAACATTCAGACGGCCTATCAGGTCGGCAAAGGTATGCTGGCCCATGTCGAGGCGCTGGCCGCCGAATGTGATGAAGAAGAACGTCCACCCGAAGGCGAGAACGAGGTGATCACCGAGGTCCGGGACGAACCCGCATTCGATGACGACACGCGACCGGAACCTGTACAGGTCGCAGAAAGCGATACGCCTGACGATACCGAACTAACCCCTGCCCCGCGCCGTATGACGTTTGAATTCGAAGGATAACCCAATGACCGCAAGCAACGCGCAAAACCTGGATGTCTCGGCCGAAGACCGACTGCGCGCGGATTTCTACAACTTTCTTGGTTTGCTGTTGGCGGGCCCGCCGGATCAGTTGCTGCTGGATCAGATGGCCGGATTGGGTGGCGACGACACTGAACTGGGCAAGGCCATTCAGGCCATGGCAAGGGTTGCCAAAGTCACCAAACCCGCAGCGGCGGAACGGGAATTCAATGCGCTGTTCATCGGGTTGGGTCGGGGCGAGTTGCTGCCTTATGCCAGCTTCTACCTGACGGGTTTCCTGAACGAGAAACCACTGGCCCATCTACGCAACGACATGGCAGCGCGTGGGATTACGCGGGCGCAAAACGTGTTTGAACCCGAGGACAACATCGCGTCGCTGATGGAGATGATGGCGGGCATGATTGTCGGACGCTTTGGCGCGCCCGCCACGCTGGAGGACCAGAAGGTGTTCTGGAACAAGCACATCGGCCCATGGGCCATGCATTTCTATTCGGATCTCGAAGCCGCCGAAGCTTCGGTTCTCTATGCCTCGGTCGGGACAGCCGGCCGGATTTTCATGGAGATCGAGCGGGAGGCTTTCCGGATGATGGCGGCGTAGCTTGCTGCCATTCGCCAGCGCCCCAAACGGCGCTAAATCGCAATTGGGAAGGAGGAGCCCATGAGCAAGACCAAGGAAGACGGCGCCACACGCCGCGATTTCCTGAAACTGGCTGGTACCGCAGCACCCGCTGCCGTTGCCGCCGCCAGCCTGACCGGGAAAGCCGAGGCAGCCGAGCTGCCGACGGACGAGACCCGGATTCAGGACACAGCGCATACGCGCGCATACTTAAAAAGCGCGCGCTTCTGAGCCGCGACGACAGCGCCCGGGTCTGATCCGGACGACGTCACACCCGACTGACGGTTGCGATTGGCCCTGACGTCGGCTTCAGCAGTACCAAGCCAGCCATGGCTCACATGGCCAGCAAGGGAGGAAAACAATGCTTAGGAAAAAGACCAACGGGGTTGCGAGACGCCCCCAGCGGACAAGTATCCTGTCCCAGGTCGGCGAAAAAACCGTCGATCGCCGCGCATTCCTGCGTGGCTCGGGCCTGACGATCGGCGGCCTTGCCGCGATCAGCGCCACGGGTGGAACCGTGACGCCAGCCAGCGCCCAGACAGCGGCAAACCAGGCCGTTGAGAATATCAAATCCGTATGCACCCACTGTTCGGTCGGCTGTACAGTCGTCGCCGAAGTGCAGAACGGTGTCTGGATCGGGCAAGAACCCGGTTGGGACAGCCCGTTCAACTTGGGTGCGCACTGCGCCAAGGGGGCCTCGGTCCGCGAGCATGCCCATGGCGAGCGTCGCCTCAAGTATCCAATGAAAAAGGAAGGCGGCGAGTGGAAGCGCATCAGCTGGGAAGAAGCGATCAACGAGATCGGCGACGGCATGATGAGCATCCGCGAGGAATCCGGGCCGGACAGCGTGTACTGGCTGGGGTCCGCGAAGCATAACAACGAACAGGCCTATCTGTTCCGCAAGTTCGCCGCCTACTGGGGCACGAACAACGTGGACCATCAGGCCCGTATCTGCCACTCAACCACTGTTGCGGGTGTTGCGAATACATGGGGCTACGGCGCCATGACCAATTCGTATAACGACATCCATAATTCCCGGGCCATCTTCATCATCGGCGGCAACCCGGCCGAGGCGCACCCAGTCTCGCTGCTGCACGTTCTGCGCGCGAAAGAGCAGAACAACGCGCCGCTGATCGTCTGCGACCCGCGCTTTACGCGCACCGCGGCGCATGCAGATGAATATGTCCGCTTCCGCCCCGGCACAGACGTTGCGCTGATCTGGGGTATCCTGTGGCACATATTCGACAACGGCTGGGAAGACAAAGAGTTCATCCGCACCCGTGTCTGGGGCATGGACCAGATCCGTGAAGAGGTTGCCAAGTGGAACCCGGATGAGGTCGAGCGCGTCACCGGTACTCCGGGCTCGCAGTTGAAGCGCGTTGCGCGGACCATGGCCAACAACCGTCCCGGCACCGTGATCTGGTGCATGGGCGGTACGCAGCACACCAACGGCAACAACAACACACGCGCATACTGCGTGTTGCAGCTTGCCTTGGGTAACATGGGCACCTCGGGTGGTGGGACCAACATCTTCCGCGGCCATGACAACGTGCAGGGCGCGACGGACCTGGGTGTTCTGTCACACACCCTGCCCGGCTACTATGGCCTGTCAGCCGGCGCCTGGGGCCATTGGGCCCGCGTCTGGGGTGAAGAACCGGAATGGCTGGCTGGCCAGTTCGCCACGATCAAGGACAAGGAAGGCAAGGACAAACCACTTCAGAACGAACGTGGCATCCCGGTCTCCCGCTGGATCGACGGTGTCTTGGAAGACCCGGCGAACATGGATCAGGACAACAACGTCCGTGCCATGGTTCTGTGGGGTCACGCTCCGAACTCGCAAACGCGAGGCCCGGAGATGAAAACGGCGATGGAGAAGTTGGACATGCTGGTCGTGATCGACCCGTATCCCACCGTCTCGGCCGTTCTGCATGACCGCACCGATGGGGTCTACCTGTTGCCCGCCTGCACGCAGTTCGAAACCCGTGGCTCGGTCACGGCGTCGAACCGTTCGCTGCAGTGGCGCGACAAGGTGGTTGATCCGCTGTTCGAAAGCCTTCCGGACGAGGTCATCATGGCCAAGTTCGCCAACAAGTTCGGCTGGGCGGATCGGTTCTTCCGCAATATCGAGATGGAAGACCCGGAAACGCCGAATGTTGAAAGCATCACCCGTGAGTTCAACTCGGGCCTCTGGACCATCGGCTACACCGGTCAGTCGCCGGAACGTCTGAAAAGCCATATGGCCAACCAGCACACGTTCGACAGAACCACGCTGCAAGCCATTGGCGGACCCAACGACGGCGAGTACTATGGCCTGCCCTGGCCCTGCTGGGGAACACCGGAAATGGGTCATACGGGGACACCGAACCTGTATGATATGTCCAAACCGGTGGCCGAAGGCGGCCTGACCTTCCGCGCCCGTTTTGGCGTAGAACGCGACGGCGATAACCTGCTGGCCGAAGGTGTCTATAGCGTTGGATCGGAAATCCAGGACGGTTATCCCGAGTTCACGATGCAGATGCTGATGGACCTTGGCTGGGACGGTGACCTCACCGCTGAGGAACGCGCGGCTATCGACGCCGTTGCGGGACCAGAGACCAACTGGAAGACCGACCTGTCCGGCGGTATCCAGCGGGTCGCGATCGCTCATGGCTGTGCGCCCTTCGGGAACGCCAAGGCCCGCGCTGTCGTCTGGACCTTCCCGGATCCGATCCCGCTGCATCGCGAGCCACTCTATACGAACCGGCGCGATCTGGTGGAGGACTATCCAACCTACGAAGACCGGCATGCCTATCGCCTGCCCACCCTTTATGCTTCGATCCAGAAGAACGACTTTTCAAAGGATTACCCGATAATCCTGACGTCAGGTCGTCTTGTCGAATATGAAGGCGGCGGTGATGAGACGCGGTCGAATCCGTGGCTGGCCGAGCTGCAGCAGGACATGTTCGTCGAGATCAATCCGCGCGATGCCAACAACCTTGGTATTCGTGACGGATCACAGGTCTGGGTCGAAGGTCCCGAAGGTGGCAAGGTCAAGGTTATGGCGATGCTGACCAACAGAGTCGGTGCCGGCGTGGCCTTCATGCCTTTCCACTTCGGCGGCCATTTCCAGGGCGAAGACCTCAGGGCGAAATACCCTGCTGGTGCCGATCCCTATGTCTTGGGTGAAAGTTCCAACACCGCCCAGACCTATGGCTATGATTCAGTGACCCAGATGCAGGAGACCAAGTGTACTCTCTGCAAGATCTGGGCAGCGTAAGGAGGACGATAATGGCTAGAGCAAAGTTTCTCTGCGACGCTGAACGCTGCATCGAGTGCAACGCCTGCGTGACCGCGTGCAAGAACGAACACGAGGTGCCGTGGGGCATCAACCGCCGCAGGGTGGTGACGATCAATGACGGTAATCCGGGCGAACGCTCGATCTCGGTTGCCTGCATGCATTGTTCGGATGCACCGTGTATGGCGGTGTGCCCGGTCGACTGCTTCTATCAGAACGAGGAAGGCGTCGTCCTGCACTCCAAGGACCTGTGCATCGGCTGCGGCTATTGCTTCTACGCGTGCCCGTTCGGCGCGCCGCAATACCCGCAGGCTGGCAACTTCGGATCGCGCGGCAAGATGGACAAATGTACCTTCTGCGCCGGCGGCCCCGAGGAAACGCACTCGACCGCAGAGTTCGCCAAGTACGGTCGCAATCGGATCGCCGAGGGCAAACTGCCCATCTGCGCCGAAATGTGTTCCACCAAGGCCCTGCTCGCCGGTGACGGCGATGTGGTCTCGGCCATCTACCGCGAGCGCGTCGTCGCCCGTGGCTTTGGCTCGGGCGCCTGGGGTTGGGGCACGGCCTACGACCAGAAAGACGGATAAAACCGTTTTCTTGAACCAAACAGACGACCCGCTGCGCCGGGTCGTCTGACTAGGGATTTTGACCGAGGTTCAGATGTTCCGCTTGCTCACCGTATTGCTGCTGACATTCTCGATGGCCCAGATCGTCGTCGCCCAATCAAGTGAAACCGAAGCCCCTGCCCCTGCCGACAGGTCAGAGACTGGCGGCGCGACAACGCTTGAAGACATCCTGGCGCGTCAGCGCGGTGAAAAGGTGGATAACAGCTATCGCTCGGACAATACCGGCCAAGGCAACGCCGAAGGCTTGCTTGGCCAGTTGGGAACGCGCGGCGTCGCCTCGGACAGCGATGTTTATCGCGCCCTTCGCTATGGGTCGGCAGACGTGACGGTGTCGTCCAAAGGGCCTGCAGCCGGAGTACTGATCCAGGACGGCGGTATGTGGTGGCTGAACTTTCGAACCGGACCGCTGCGCGAATACGGAACCTATATCGTGGGCGGAATGCTGGCGGTCATCGTGTTGTTTTTCCTGATCCGCGGGAAAATCCGCATCGACGGCGAAAGGACCGGCCGCACGGTGACGCGCTTCAATGGATTTGAAAGGTTTGGCCATTGGCTGTTTGCCGGGTCGTTCCTGATCCTTGGCGTTACGGGTCTGCTGACTCTATATGGCCGCGACTTCCTGATCCCGCTTGTCGGCAAGGAAGGGTTTGCAACGATTGCTCAAGGGTGCAAATGGCTGCACAACAACCTCGCCTGGGCTTTCATGCTTGGCCTGATCATCGTCACGGTGAACTGGATCGCCCACAATATCCCCAACCGGACCGACCTGAAATGGCTAGCTGCCGGAGGAGGCCTGTTTTCCAAAGGCAGTCACCCGCCCGCCTGGAAGTTCAACGCAGGCCAAAAAATCATCTTCTGGACCTGTATCCTGCTTGGCGTCTCAATCAGCTTGTCCGGTCTGTCGCTTCTGTTCCCCTTTGAACTGCCGATGTTCGCAAAGACCTTCTCGGTCGCCAACGCGACCGGGCTTCCGCAAATGCTGGGCCTGACCCTGCCCGAGCAGATGTCCCCGCAGGAAGAAATGCAGTATGCCCAAGTCTGGCACGTGATGGTCGCGTATGTGTTCATCGCCATCATCATCGCCCATATCTACTTGGGCTCGGTCGGCATGGAGGGCGCATTCGACGCCATGGGCACGGGCGAGGTCGAGGAACAATGGGCCCGCGAGCATCATTCGCTGTGGCTGGAAGACGTCCAGGAAAAAGAGGCTGGCAAGGCAGCGGCCTCGCCCGCGGAATAGATGCGCAAGCTGGTCATAGCACTGGCCCTGATCCCCTTCCCGGCTTTGGCCGAGTTTTTCACGCTCAAGGGTCACGGCGGGCCGATCATGGGGATCGCCACTGCGCCGGACGGACGGATTGCGACTGCCAGTTTCGACAACTCGGTCGGGCTGTGGTCGGACCGCAAGCCGGAATGGCTTGAAGGGCACGAGGCCGCCGTCAATTCCGTCGCCTTCAACGGCCGTGCTGTCTATTCCGCCGGGGACGATTTCACGCTGCGTCGGTGGCCAGACGGAGAGATCGTCGGCCAACACAAAGGCAAGATCGTTGGGCTTGCCGCCTCGAAGACGCATGTGGCCACGGCCAGTTGGGACGGAACCATCGGGATTTGGCCAGAAGATGGTTCGGCCTCGCTGAC
This sequence comes from Ruegeria sp. AB8, assembly GCF_056542605.1. Taxonomy (NCBI): domain Bacteria; kingdom Pseudomonadati; phylum Pseudomonadota; class Alphaproteobacteria; order Rhodobacterales; family Roseobacteraceae; genus Ruegeria; species Ruegeria sp. AB8. The sequence continues at coordinate 49,321 of NZ_JBQGAB010000014.1, read as the reverse complement.
ACTTCAGGCAGGAAGCGGTGTGAATGCCGTTACCTTTTCGCCGGATGGGGCCACGTTATACTCGGCGGGCATGGACGGTACATTGCGCGTTTGGGACGTTGCCAGTGGACAGGAAACTGACCGGATGGTCGAACACGGGTTCGGTATTAACGAACTGGTTCTGAACTCCACTGACAACTGGATCGCCTATGGCGCCGTGGACGGTGTGACGCGCATCCTGGACCTGACAACCGACGAAGAACGCGACTTTACGCTCGACCGCCGTCCAATCCTTGCGCTGGCGCTTAGTCCCGATCGCAACCTTTTGGCGGTCGGCGACGGCGAAGGTTACATCATGGTGATCGACACGGTCGAATGGCGCATCGCACAGGATTTCCGTGCAACCTTGCGCGGGCCGGTTTGGGCATTGGCCTTCTCGTCGGACGGTCAGAACATCCATGCCGGCGGCATTGACGAGGCGATGTACAGCTGGCCCGTCGCCGCCCTTGGGGATCAGGAACAAATGGCGGCAGCCGAACCCAGCTTCCTAAAAAACCCGGATGAGATGAGCAATGGCGAACGCCAGTTTGCCCGAAAATGCTCGATCTGCCACAGCTTGACCCCCGACAGTGAACGACGGGCCGGACCGACTTTGCACGGCGTGTTTGGCCGGCAGGCAGGCACCCTGCCCGGATATTTCTACTCGGACACGCTGCAAGACTCTGATATCGTTTGGAATGAGGACACAATTAATGCCTTGTTCGATCAGGGTCCGGACCATTACATTCCGGGATCGAAGATGCCGATGCAACGGATCGCCGGGTCACAGGACAGAGTGGATCTGATCGACTTTCTGCGCCACGCCACCGCACCGGAAAACTGAGCCGGAGGGAACCATGAAAGCCTTTCTTGCCGCTGTTGCGGCGATGGTCGTTATCACTGTCAGCGCGCCTTATGCTCTGAAACAGGCCGGGTTCAGTGCTGCGGATGCAGGGTCCGGTTCCGCGGTGCGCCTCGACTGAATGTCCCACTACCTGACCACAAAAGAACTGGCCGACCTGCTGCGCATTGGTGAGCGGAAGGCCTATGATCTGGCCTCCTCGGGCGAAGTGCCTTGCGTGCGCGCGATGGGCAAGCTGCTGTTCCCCCGGGCCGAGGTCATCGCCTGGCTGAACGCGTCGCGATCCGGGCCGCAGGTCGCGGAACCGCCGCTTCCCCCGATTGTCGCAGGAAGTCACGATCCCCTACTGGACTGGGCCTTGCGGGAAAGCGGATCGGGTCTGGCAACATATTACGATGGGTCTTTCGACGGCCTGAACCGCCTGAAAGGTCGCAGCGCGCAGGCTGCCGTGTTGCATATCCACGAAGAAAACGGGTTCAACACCCAGGCGATGCGCAACACCTTCGGCGAAGCACCGGTTGTCCTTATCGAGATCGCGCAAAGACAGCGCGGTCTGTTGCTGGCCCCAGGCGTGTCGGGCATCAGGGAATTTGGTGACCTGAAAGCGCGGCGGGTCATACTCCGTCAGGATAGTGCGGCAAGCCAACATCTGTTCGACGTACAACTGTCCGCCTGCGGCCTCACTCGGGATGATCTGGACGCGCTGCCATCCTGCGCCCGGACCGAGGAAGAACTGGCTGTGGCCCTGCACGATGCCAAAGCCGAGGTCGGATTCGGATTGGGGGCCTTGGCCGGGCTTTACAATCTTGGTTTTGTCCCGACGCATACCGAGAGGCTGGACCTTGCAATCTGGCGACGCGCTTATTTTGACGCTCCCCTGCAAAAGCTGCTGGGATTCCTGCGATCAGAACGATTTTCCACTCGAGCAACCGAATTCGGCGGATACGATCTGTCCCGCATGGGAACAGTCCATCATAACGGGGCCAGCGGCTGAGCGCCTGCTTTCATCTGGCGTTTGGGAAGAACAGCTGTTGTCCGTCCAACTGGTAGGACTCGATGGCGGCCTGCCCGTCAGGCCCTGTCAACCAGTCGATAAAACGCTGCCCGGCAGCGGCCCTGACACCCGGATACTTTTCCGGGTTAACCAGAATGATGCCGTATTGGTTGAAAAGGCGCGGATCACCTTCGACGAGTACTTCAAGGTCGCCCTTGTTTCCGAATGACTGCCAGGTGGCCCGATCCGTCAGCGCATAGGCCTGCAACCCGCTTGCCACATTAAGCGTGGCCCCCATTCCCGATCCCGTTTCACTGTACCACCTACCCGACGCTTTGGTCGGATCAATCCCTGCACTGGCCCAATGACGCATTTCGGCCTTGTGGGTTCCGCTGTCATCCCCGCGCGAGGCGAAAGGGGCCTCGGCCTCGGCCACCGCAGACAGGGCGGCCAGAACATCGGAGCCGCCGCGAATACCGGCCGGATCCGACTTGGGGCCTACAAGCACAAAGTCATTGTACATGACGTCAAAGCGTTCGACGCCCCAGCCGTCAGCAACGAACTGCTCTTCGGCGAGCTTTGAGTGCACCAGAAGGACATCGCCGTCCCCATTGATCGCATTCCTGATCGCCTGCCCTGTGCCGACTGCCACGACCCGAACATCAATTCCGGTTTCCGCTTCAAAACCCGGCAGGATGTAATCCAACAGGCCCGAGTTCTGCGTCGATGTGGTCGATTGAACGATGATAAACGGCGCTTCCGCCTGCGCGGGGGCAAGCTGCAGGCCAAACGCTACAACCGCTGCCCGAATGAAGTTTCGGATCATTCAGTTCTCCGTCGAGTTTTCAAGTGACCAGTCCGCCATCAAGGTAGCGTCGCGAGGCTTCGCTTGTCGGCGCCTCAAGTACCTGATTGTCGGCGCCATGTTCAACCACATGACCGGCCTGCATCATGACCACATCTGCCGCCAATCGCCGGGCCTGACCGATGTCGTGCGTCACCATCACGATGCGAACGCCCCGCATGGAAGCCCGCAAGATCATTTGTTCGATTTTCTGCGTCGCGCCTGGGTCAAGTGCGCTGGTCGGTTCGTCCAGAAACAAGGTATCGGGCAATGTAGCCAGTGCCCGAAGAATGGCCAATCGCTGCGCCTCACCTCCGGAAAGGGATCGTGCCGCTTGACGCGCCTTGGCTTCCAGCCCGCCCTCGGTCAGCAACTCTGCAATTCGGTCCCTGCGCTGAGCGTGGTTCAGCCCCTGTCGTTTCAGCACAAAGCCCAGATTGCCCGCAACAGAGCGGCGCAACAGAACCGGCCGTTGAAAGACCATCGCCTGACGCGCCTTGTGTTCGGCATTCAGCGGCACGTTGTCATGAAACACCCGGCCGCCGTCCGGCGCGATCAACCCATGCAGGCACCTGAGAAGAAGGCTTTTACCCGCCCCGTTCGGCCCGAGGATCAACGTCGGGCCAGGCCCGTCCAAAGTCAGTTCCCGCACGTTCAGCAGATCTTTGCCATCGCGCGCGATCCTGAGATCCTTTACCTGCAGTTTTCTATACATTTCACTAGCCAGATCACGCATGGCGTAATCCTTCCCGCTCAGCCCTGAGGCTCAGCGCGCTGACCATTGCATTTACCGCTACCGCAATTCCGATCAGGATCGCCCCAAGGGCCAGCGCAAGCGCCAGATTGCCCTTGGATGTCTCAAGCGCGATGGTGGTCGTCATGACCCGCGTCACGTGATTGATATTGCCGCCGACGATGATCACTGCGCCAACCTCGGCAATGGCCCGCCCGAAGCCCGCAAGCAACGCCGTGACAAGTGCCAGCCGGGCATCCCACAACAAGACCGGAACCGAGGCCAGTCGCGACACGCCAAGCGAGCGCAGTTGCTCCGAATACTCTTCGGCCAGCATCTCGACCACCTGTCGTGTCAATGCTGCGACGATGGGCGTGACCAGAACCACCTGCGCGATGATCATCGCGGTTGGTGTGTAAAGCAGCTGCAAGACTCCTAATGGCCCCGAGCGTGACAGCATCAGATAGACAAGCAACCCCACCACCACGGGCGGCAAACCCATCAGGGCGTTCATCAGAACAATCAGCACTCGGCGTCCCGGAAACCGAGCCACGGCAAGAGCAGCACCCAAGGGCATGCCGATGGCGGCTGAAATCAACACGGCAAAGATCGAAACGCGCAGGGATAGCAGGACGATCGCCCAAAGCTCTGTATCCCCGTTCAGGATCAGAGCCATCGCCTTGCTGAATTCTGATGCAAAATCCTGCATTTCATCCCACTTGAACGCCAACTCGTACGAATTGCATCGATTCACAACGAAATACTAATCGGAAATGATTGTAAGTACAGACACTTTTGCGGCACCTCAAACCAAAAACGCGGCTCGTTTCCGAGCCGCGTTTCTTTGTTTCGGGTAATCCGGTTGTCAGTTCAATGCTGCATCCGTGATCTTATGAGTCCATGCCCCTTCCGGTTCCTTCGTGATGGCGGGGTTTTCCGCGGACACGGCCGACAGAAGCGTCTTCACGGTCTGCTCATAATCGCTTGGGTCAAGCGCGCCATCCGATCCTTCGATAAGCTTTGCGATTTCACCCATCATATAGACCTGATGATCCAGTTCCTGTGCGCCGGTTTCGTCAAACTCCAGCACGATCTCGGCTGCTTCTTCCTGGTTCTCGGCAGCGTATTTCCACCCTTTCATCGAAGCCCGCACAAAGCGCTCCATCTTGTCGACAAAGGCCGGGTCGTCCAGGTTTTCTTCCATGACGTACAGACCATCTTCGAGCATACCAAAGCCCATCTGCAGGTAGTTGAAGGTCACCAGTTCTTCCGGGGTGATACCGGCCTGCAGGATCTGGCGGTACTCGTTGTAGGTCATGGTCGAAATGCAATCAGCCTGCCCCTGAATCAGAGGATCTGCCGAAAACGCCTGCTTCAGAACCGTAACACCGTTTTCATCCGCACCGTCCGTCTCGATTCCCAGAGATGCCATCCATGCATAGAACGGATACTCGTTCCCGAAGAACCAGACACCCATCGTCCGCCCCGGGAAATCTTCCGGAGATTCAACCCCGGTCGACTTCAGGCAGTTGACCTGCAATCCGCCGGTCTTGAAGGGCTGCGCGATGTTGACCAAGGGTACACCCCGCTCACGCGCCGCAAGTCCGGCTGCCATCCATGTGGTGATGACGTCAGCCCCGCCCCCTGCGATGACCTGTTCCGGCGCGATATCCGGGCCGCCGGGCTTGATCGTGACATCCAGCCCTTCTTCGTCATAATAGCCTTTTGCTTCGGCCACGAAATAGCCCGCGAACTGCGCCTGACCGACCCATTTCAACTGTAGCGTCACCTCGTCCGCCGCCAGCGCCGTAGTGGCTGCCAGGCTGAAGGCTGTAACCGCCCCGCTGAGTAGCTTATTCATCTTCATTTCTCCTAGTTGCTATTGGTGCCCCGTTTTCGGGGTCTGTTGAATTCTTTCCTGCGTTATCCTCGTTGTGACGGATGCCAGAATGTCACCGCCTTTTCGATCATAGCCACCAGCCCATAAAAAGCCGTTCCAGCCAGCGCGGCCACGACAATCTCGGCCCAGACCATATCCAGCGACAATTGTCCGACGCTGGTCGAAATTCGAAAGCCCATCCCGACTATGGGCGAACCAAAGAACTCGGCCACGATAGCGCCGATCAGGGCCAAGGTGGTAGAAATCTTTAGTCCGTTGAAAATGAATGGCATCGCCGCAGGAAGGCGGAGTTTCACAAAGCTCTGCCAATAGGTCGCCGCATAGGTCTCCATCAGGTCGCGCTGCATGGTTGTCGCTTCGCGCAGGCCAGCCACGGTGTTGACCAGCATGGGAAAGAACACCATCACAACCACGACGGCGGCCTTGGAATGCCAGTCGAACCCGTACCACATCACCAGAATGGGTGCGGTGCCCACGATCGGCAGCGCAGCAACGAAGTTACCAACCGGCAGCAGACCCAGGCGCAGGAAATCCCACCGGTCCACGGCAATCGCCATCAGAAACGCCGCGCCGCAACCAATCACATATCCGCTGAAGGCGCCTTTGATGATCGTCTGCACGAAATCGGCCCAGAGGATCGGCAAACTGTCAGCAAACCGCAGCGCGATAACCGACGGTGCGGGCAGAATGACCAGAGGAACATCCAGCCCACGCACCAGCATTTCCCAGATGCCAACAACCGTCAGCCCGAAAACCAGAGGGGCCAGAAACCTGACCATGCGCGTGTCGGCCCAGGGACCACTGGCCAGCCGGCTGTTCAGCCACCAGCCGAACACCCACAACAGGACTGCACCAAAAACCAGTATCATTGCGCCATCCCCATGCGTTTCAGTACCGCCCGTTCAATCAGACCCAACAGACCCACTAGGCAAGCCGCCAGAATGGCCGCCGCGAACAGGGCTGACCAGATCTGAACCGTCTGACCGTAGTAGCTGCCTGCCAGCAGCCGCGCGCCCAGACCGGCAACCGCACCTGTCGGCAGTTCTCCGACAATTGCGCCGACCAGCGATGCTGCGATGCCGATTTTTAGCGAAGCGAACAGGTACGGCATCGATGCGGGCAGGCGCAGTTTCCAGAACCCCTGCGACGTGTTGGCATTGTAGGTCCGCAGCAGGTCAAGTTGCATGGCATCCGGGCTGCGCAAGCCTTTGACCATGCCGACAACAACCGGGAAAAAGCTCAGGTAGGCCGAGATGATCGCCTTGGGAATAATCCCCTGAACACCCACCGAATACAGAACGACGATGATCATCGGTGCCAACGCAATGATCGGGATCGTTTGGCTGACAATGGCCCAGGGCATAACAGACAGGTCCATGACCCGGCTATGGACAATCCCAACGGCCAGCAAAATGCCAAGCCCGGTACCAATGACAAAACCCAGAATCGTGGCGCTTAAGGTTACCCAACCATGATACACCAGCGACCGCTTGGAGGTGATATTCTTGCCTATCGTGGTCTCCCACAGCTCGATCGCGACCTGGTGCGGGGATGGCAGGCGCGGTTTTTTCTGCTCCCACGTGGCGGGGATCGCAAAGCTGTTGCTCAAAACCAGCCTGGCCTCTCCCATGTCGCGGCGCGCGCTGGCGGTCGGCGGCTGAACCTCGGCCCCGCCGCGCTCAAGCTCGGACAGCACACCCTTGATGTTCATCGGAACACAGGCGGCGTACCAAATGGCAACGATAGCAGCCACGACTGTCAACACGGCAACAATCTGCTTCATGCACGCCACTCCATCCGGATCACTGGCAGGGTTTCGGGCGGCACGGGCGGCTCCGTTCCGGCCTCGACAAACCCTTCCCGGCGATAGAACCTTTGCGCTGCCTTGTTCGGCTCATGTGTTGTCAGCCACAGAAAATCGCGATTTTCCTTGGCCTTGTCCAACAACCGCTTACCAATCCCCTTGCCGGTTCGCAGGCAGTATAATGCGCCGACCTTGCACGCCACAGGATCAACGGACATGTAGCAGTCTACCGGGTCGCCCACGACCCAGATTTCGCGTTGCGGAAAGGCCTCATTGATCAATCCGGCAAGCTTTTCCACGGGCAGTTCTTCGGGCATCCAGCATGTTGCCTTCATCCAAGTCGAGATAACTTGTGCGCAGGCCGGGACATCGTCCCGCTCTGCCCGTCTGATAGATTCACCCGGCATCAGACGTCATCCCCGTGACCGGCACGCAGCCCCTCGCGCACGCGGTGGGCCACCTCAATGAATTCCGGAGAATCCCGGATGTCCAAAGGCCGTTCCTTGGGCAGCGGGCTGTCGATCACATCCGTGATCCGTCCCGGACGCGGGCTCATCACTACGATCTTGGTGCTCAGATACACCGCCTCGGGGATCGAGTGGGTCACAAACCCGATTGTCTTTTCCGTCCGCGCCCACAGCGCAAGAAGCTGTTCATTCAGGTGGTCGCGCACGATTTCGTCCAAAGCGCCGAAAGGTTCGTCCATCAGCAGGATATCGGCATCAAAAGCCAGCGCCCTGGCAATACTGGCACGTTGCTGCATCCCACCGGATAGCTGCCAAGGAAACTTGCCACCAAACCCTTCAAGATCAACAAGTTCCAGAACGTTCTTCACACGCTCATCCTGCTCGGCCGCCGAGTACCCCATGATCTCAAGCGGCAGCTTGATGTTCTTGGCGATGGTCCGCCAGGGATACAGCCCCGCCGCCTGAAACACATAGCCATAGGCCCGGTTCCGCCGCGCTTCATCCGGGGTCATGCCGTTTACTGTCAGGGTTCCCCCGGTCGGGGTTTCAAGTGCCGCGATACAGCGCAGGAAGGTGGTCTTGCCACAGCCCGAGGGGCCGATGAAACTGACAAAATCGCCCTTGTCGATCGACAGGTTTACATCTTTCAATGCGTGGATCGGCCCGTCATTGGTCTGGAAGGTGAGGTCCAGCTGTTTTGCCTGAATGACGGGCTGTTCATTACTTGTCATATTTGTCCTTTCACCGACAAACGCTCAAAACCGTCGCGTAGGTCTGGTCAGGGTTTGCAAGGACAAACCCCTCGTGTCCATCGCTGTAGAAATCCCATGTAAAGTCATAGGTTTCTTCATAACCGATACATTTCGCCGTCAGTGTCGATATCTGTCCATCTTGATTTCCAACAACCAAGACATCGCAGGCGGTTTCGTAAAACAGCAACCGCCCTTCTTTCAACAAGGCCATGTCTGTTGCCTCGGCGGTGCTGCGTTCAAAGTGAACGTCGCATCCCGAGTTGTTGCCATATACCGGAAAACCTGACTGCGCATACGCGACAGTTCCGCTACATAGCAACGAAGCCATGGAACAAAGTAGTCCGCGCAAATCACACACCTGTCGCCGGAATACCCTTGCGTTCCACCGGTCGTGGGGCAGTCAGGTCTTTCCAGGTGCTCAGCGCCTTGTTCACATGGGTATTGGCCTCACGCGCAACAAACTGACCGTGCCCTTCCTGCGTTTTGATCTCGCCATCATGCACCGCGACTTGCCCACGGCTGAGCGTGAAACGTGGCAGACCCTTGACCTTCTTGCCCTCAAAGACGTTGTAGTCGATCGAGGATTGTTGCGTGCCCGCGCTGATGGTTTTGGTCTTTTGGGGGTCCCAGACGACCAGATCGGCATCCGCCCCCACCAAAACTGCGCCCTTTTTCGGATAGCAATTCAATATCTTGGCGATGTTTGTCGATGTAACCGCCACAAACTCGTTCGGCGTCAGCCGCCCTGTTTCGACACCATGGGTCCAAAGCATTGGCATCCGGTCTTCCAACCCGCCGGTCCCATTAGGGATCTTGGTGAAATCGCCGACACCGAACCGCTTCTGCTCGGTCGTAAAGGCGCAATGGTCAGTTGCCACCACGCTTAGCGATCCTGATTGCAGGCCTGCCCACAGACTGTCCTGATGCTGCTTGTTGCGGAACGGCGGGCTCATCACTCTGCGCGCCGCATGATCCCAGTCCTGGTTGAAATACTCGCTTTCATCCAGCGTCAGATGCTGAATCAGCGGCTCGCCCCAGACGCGCTTGCCCTGCATTCTGGCCCGGCGGATGGCCTCATGCGCCTCTTCACACGAGGTGTGCACGACATAGAGCGGCACGCCCGCCATGTCGGCGATCATGATGGCACGGTTGGTCGCCTCGCCTTCGACCTGAGGCGGTCGGGAATAGGCGTGCGCCTCGGGGCCGGTATTTCCTTCAGCCAGCAGTTTGGCGCTGAGTTCCGCGACTACATCACCGTTTTCGGCATGCACCAACGCAGTCCCGCCCAGTTCGGCCAGACGCCTGAAGGATGCAAACAACTCGTCATCATTCACCATCAGCGCGCCCTTGTAGGCCATGAAGTGCTTGAACGTGTTGATACCCCGCGTCTCGATCACGGTCTTGATGTCGTCAAAGACCTGCTCGCCCCACCATGTTACTGCCATGTGGAAGGAATAGTCGCAGTTTGCACGCGTCGATTTATTGTCCCAGCGTTTCAGGGCATCCAGCAGGCTTTCCCCTGGATTCGGCAATGCGAAATCGACGACCATGGTGGTCCCGCCGGCCAGCGCCGCCCGCGTGCCGCTTTCGAAGTCGTCACTGGAATAGGTTCCCATAAACGGCATTTCCAGATGCGTATGCGGGTCAATTCCACCGGGCATGACATAACACCCGGTTGCATCCAGTTCCTTGTCGCCTTTCAAATCTGGGCCAATTTCCGTGATTACACCGGCTTCGATCTTTACGTCAGCCTTGTACGTCAAATCGGCGGTGACGATTGTTCCGTTCCTGATAACAGTGCTCATGTCAAACTCCCTGTTGCGGTCTGCGCCGCTTGCTTCATCTGGCCAAAAGTATCCCGGGGGAGACGCCCAGCGGGCGACGGGGGCAGAGCCCCCTACTCCACAATCTCCGCAGTTTCGACGACCGCGTGAAACAGAACATCCGCCCCGGCAGCAGCCCATTCCTTGCTGATCTCTTCGGCCTCGTTGTGGCTCAGGCCATCTACACACGGACACATCACCATCGCCGTCGGGGCAACGCGATTGATCCAGCAGGCGTCGTGCCCGGCGCCGGATATGATATCTGTATGGGAATACCCCAAACGATCAGCCGCGCTTCGAACCGCTGCAACGCAGGTCTCGTCGAACTTCACCGGGTCAAAACCGCCGACTTTCTCAAATTCGATCTGAAGCCCCATTTCATCCACGATGTCCTCGGCAGCAACACGCAGCCGGTTTTCCATGTCGGTGATCACGTCCAATTCGGGCGAGCGGAAATCGACCGTGAACACCACCTTGCCCGGGATCACATTTCGGGAATTGGGGTAGACGTCGATATGCCCTGCCGCCCCAACCGCGTGGGGCGCGTGGGACCACGCAATTTCGTCCACTTTCTCAAGGATGTGCGCCATGGCCAGACCCGCATTCTTGCGCATCGGCATCGGGGTCGAGCCAGTATGGGCGTCTTTGCCGGTAACCGTGATCTGGGTCCAGCTCAGGCCCTGGCCATGCGTGACAACGCCGATGTCCTTTTCCTCGGCCTCCAGGATGGGGCCCTGTTCGATATGCAGTTCAAAAAAGGCGTGCATTTTTCGCGCACCGACTTCCTCGTCTCCTCGCCAGCCAATGCGTTTCAGCTCATCGCCAAACTTCTTGCCTTCCGCGTCTTCCCGGTCATAGGCCCAGTCCTGCGTGTGCATTCCCGCAAACACGCCCGAGGACAACATGGCCGGCGCATATCTGGTGCCTTCCTCGTTGGTCCAGTTGGTCGCAACGATCGGGTGCTTCGTCTTGATCCCCAGGTCATTGAGTGTCCGGATGATCTCCAACCCGCCCAGCACACCCAGCACACCGTCGTATTTCCCGCCGGTCGGCTGCGTATCCAGGTGCGACCCAACATAGACCGGCAGAGCATCAGGGTCAGAGCCTTCGCGATGGGCGAACATGTTGCCCATCTGATCCAGTCCCATGGTGCAACCGGCCTCCTCACACCATTTCTGGAACAGCGCGCGCCCTTCGGCATCTTCGTCCGTCAATGTCTGGCGGTTATTGCCGCCCGCAACGCCGGGGCCGATCTTTGCCATCTCCATCAGACTATCCCACAGCCTGTCTCCATTAATTCTGAGATTCTGCGCCGGAGCTGCCATCTGTTTTCCCCTGTTGCTTGCGATTTGGCTCGCTTTTGGTGTCTTGATTTGACCATCTGGTCAAACTCACGCTATCACGGGTTCGACATCAGTCAAGAAATTGCATCGCGTCGACGGAAATTTAAGCATAATCAGCACCCGTCGGACAAAAATTGGGGTAACTGGGATCAATGCCAAAAGACCGTGCGCCTACCCGAATTCAGAAAAAGAACCGCGCAGCGATTCTCGAGGCGGCGCTGAACGTTTTTTCAGCCCATGGATTCCGCGGTGCGACGGTGGACCAAATCGCAGCCGAAGCCGGATTGAGCAAACCGAACCTTCTGTATTACTTCCCTTCGAAGGAGGCGATTCACACCGCCCTTCTGTCCGGGCTTCTGGACGTGTGGCTGGCCCCGCTTCACGATCTGGACGAAAACGGCGATCCGCTGGAAGAGATCCTGTCTTACATCAACCGCAAGCTCCAGATGAGCCAGGAGTTACCCCGTGAAAGCCGCCTGTTTGCCAATGAACTGGTTCAGGGCGCGCCTCGTATCCGGGATAATCTGTCCAATGACCTGAAGTCTCTGGTCGACCAAAAAACTGCTGTTTTGACTACCTGGATGGATCAGGGCAAAATTGCCCGTCTTCACCCCTATCATCTGATATTTTCCATCTGGTCCCTGACCCAGCACTACGCCGATTTTGAAGTGCAGGTCCGGGCAATTCTTGGTGAGGAGGACCCGTTCGAAGGCGCAGCGCCCTTTATGGAAACCTTGTACCGCAAACTGTTAACCCCTTGAGAAGAAGTTAACCGATTGGATGAATGGTTTTGTTCTTGCAACCAGACCGAAGGCAGATCTCTGAATTGAACGACAAGCTGACCGTGCGTGGTTTGTAGGAGAAATTAGGCGGTGCGGGTATCATCTTATCCGCACCGCCAACCAATGAACCTTTACCTGTCACAATGGGCCGACCGATTTTCTGATCCGAAGAAACTCGATGCGTTTTCTCGGATCAGGTTTTCGTCCAAAAGATACTGGATTATTCAGCCGCTTTAGCCATTGGGTTGTTCGGATGCGTGGTCCAGTTCGCATAACCGGGCTCAACGACCTTTTGTGTGCGTGGGTCGATCTCCCCTGCTGCCATCGGCTCCATCGAGATACATCCTTCGACCGGACAGACATCGACGCACAGGTTACAGGCCACACATTCATCATCCATCACTTCAAAAACGCGATCGGCGGACATCGAAATCGCCTGATGGCTGGTGTCCTCGCAGGCGGCATAGCATCTGCCGCACTTGATGCACTGGTCCTGATCGATCTTGGCTTTGGCGACGTAGTTCAGGTTCAGGTATTGCCAGTCCGTGACATTCGGCACCGCCAGACCAACGATTTCGGACACGTCGGAATAGCCCTTTTCATCCATCCATTTGGACAGACCGGCCGTCAGTTCATCGATGATCTTGAACCCATAGGTCATCGCCGCCGTGCAGACCTGAACAGTGCCGCACCCCAGCGCCATGAATTCCGCAGCATCGCGCCAGGTGGTCACGCCACCGATGCCTGAAATCGGCAGCCCATGGGTTGCCTCTGCGCGCGCAATCTCGGACACCATCGACAAGGCAATCGGCTTGACCGCCGGCCCGCAATAACCACCGTGGCTGCCCTTACCGTCAATCGAGGGTTCGGGGCTGAACGTGTCCAGATTGACGCTGGTGATCGAGTTGATCGTGTTGATCAGCGATACGGCATCCGCACCACCGTTCTTTGCCGCAGCAGCGGGTTTGCGGACATCGGTGATATTCGGTGTCAGCTTCACGATGACCGGGCGGTCATAGTATTTTTTGCACCACCGGGTAACCATCTCGATATATTCCGGAACCTGTCCGACGGCCGACCCCATTCCCCGCTCGCTCATCCCGTGTGGACAACCGAAGTTCAGCTCGATCCCGTCCGCTCCGGTTTCTGCGACGCGCGGCAGGATGGCTTTCCATGCCTCTTCCTCGCACGGCACCATGATCGAGGCGATCAGCGCCCGGTCAGGATAGTCTGCTTTGACCCGCGCCATCTCCTCGAGGTTTACTTCAAGCGGGCGGTCGGTGATCAGTTCGATGTTGTTCAGGCCCAGCAGGCGACGATCCGCGCCGTAAATGGCCCCGTAGCGCGGACCATTCACATTCACGACCGGCGGCCCTTCGGCACCAAGCGTTTTCCACACGACACCGCCCCATCCAGCCTCGAATGCGCGTCGTACGTTGTATTCCTTGTCCGTCGGCGGCGCGGATGCCAGCCAGTAAGGGTTGGGGCTGGAAATTCCCAGAAAGTCAGTTGTCAGATTGGCCATGGGTTCTCCTTACCGGGTTAACCGGTTTTCTTGAAAATCATCTCGGTCGGGCGGATGCGCCCGGCGTCAAGGTTTGCGACATAATTTTTGAACTTCTCAGGGGCAGTATCACCCATCATCAGATGGATCCCCAGCGGTGCGGGGCCGCTTTCGGCCGTGCGGGCAAAGACCTCTTCAAAGAACGCTTTCGCGAATTCCGAGCGGTCGTTTTCCGTGATCAGTTCAAATCCAACAGCCGAGGCCGCGTCTTTGTACGCACCAGGCGTGTCCACGAACGAGGTGTCGGGCGTCGTCGACCAGGGCAATGGAAAGACCATCGGTTCATCCACCGCACCGCCCATCACGTCAAACAGCGCAAAGGTGCCACCTTTTGCCAGCACCCTAGCCACTTCGGCGAACAGGCGTTGTTTGTCCTGAATGTTCATACCGACATGCAGCATAACGGCAAGGTCAAAGCTGGCGTTCGGCACCGGCATGTCCAAAGCGCTTCCGGTCAGAAAACGCACCTTGCCTTCAAGACCGACAATTGCACTGAGGGCGGTTGCCGTCTCGACGAACTCAGGGGTCAGATCGATGCCCGTAACGGTCGAGGTGTAGCGGTCCGCAATGTAGCGCGACGTTCCACCGATACCGCAACCGATATCCAGCACCTGCGTTGCGTGGGTCGGCGAAAGCTGCGCGAACAGATGATCCGTCGCAGCAACTCCGCCTGTGTGGAATTCGTCGCCCGCTTTCAGATCGGCAACCGTGGCCGCGTCCGGGTCGATACCGCTCTGCCGTAGCGCATCGCGAACGCGTTCTGTCAGTTCACCTGTCGTATAGTGGCGGGCAACGGCTTCTTCGATCCGGGACATGGCAACACCTCAGCAATGCGATTGAAAGATCAATGCCTCACTATATCACGAAACAAGCGTTGCATGGATGTCCATCGCGGCATCCCTGCCCTCGGCCACCGCGGTCACGGTCAGGTCTTCGCCACCGGTTGCACAGTCGCCCCCGGCCCAGACACCTTCGATGGATGTGCGGCCCGCGCCCGTAACGACGATCTTGTTGCCGTCCAGATCCAAACCTTCAGGTGCCCCTTCCAGTGTCTGACCAATTGCCTTGAGGACTTGATCCGCCGGAACACGAATGGTTTCGCCGGTTCCGCTCAGCTTGCCTTCTCGGGATTCGGTATATTCAAGCTCGATCTCGGCGGTTGAGCCATTTCCATGAATGGCCACAGGCTGAACGTTGCACAGAATTCGAACACCATGAGAGGCCGCCAGATCCTGTTCATACCGGCTGGCTCCCATCGCGTCGCGACCGCGACGATATGCGATGGTCACATGTTCGGCGCCAAGAAGGCGGGACTTCACTGCCGCATCCACGGCAGTCATGCCGCCGCCGATCACTACGACATTGCGCCCTACCGGCAAATGCGCAAGGTCATCTGCCTGTCGCACGTCCGAGATGAAGTCGACCGCATTGCGCACTCCGTCCAGATCATGCCCTTGTGCGCGAAGTGCGTTCACCCCGGCCAGACCGATCGACAGGAAAACCGCGTCGTAATTTTGGCGCAGCCCGTCCAGCGAGATGGTGTCACCCAGTGCGGAACCCGTCTCGATCACGATACCGCCGATTTTCAGCAGCCAGTCCACCTCGGCCTGAGCAAAATTGTTGGTCGATTTGTAGGCCGCGATACCATATTCGTTCAGCCCGCCCGGCTTGGGCCTGGCGTCGTGGATCACCACGTCGTGGCCATGCATGGCCAGACGATGGGCACAACCCAGTCCCGCAGGGCCCGCGCCAACCACGGCGATTGTCTTGCCGGTCGATGGCGCCCTTTCGAATGGATGCACCCCGGTCGCCATGACGCTGTCCGTGGCATAACGCTGCAGTCGACCAATCTCGACCGGCGACCCTTCGGCGGTTTCGCGTACGCAGGCCTCCTCGCACAATGTTTCGGTCGGACAGACCCGGGCGCACATGCCACCCAGAATGTTCTGTTCCAGAATGGTCTGGCCTGCCGCTTCCGGCTGACCGGCCTGAATCTGGCGCATGAACAACGGAATATCGATGTCCGTGGGACAAGCGGTAACGCATGGCGCGTCATAGCAGAAATAGCACCGATCCGCCGCCACAGCCGCCTCATGCGCGGCCAGCGGCGGGTGCAGATCTGTGAAATTCGAGGTCAGCTCATCGCTGGAAAGCCGCCCGGCGACAATACCGGGGACCATCTGGCCCTGTGCCATCACTCTACTCCCTGTAGATATGTTTATTGTGACCTCAGCTTGCCACAAACTAATTTTTTATCAATTGGTAAAATTTATAAAATCACCAAAAAGTCGAAAAAGCTGAGGGAACGACCTCAACTTCACCGTATAAATTTTTGTTTTTATTTGCTTTTGGTCAAATTAAACTATTCGAGAAAAATCTTCGAGTTAAACTCCGTGCATGGTCCAATAATCACCTGCAGCGGTGGGACAGCGGGTATTCGACGGACAGCGCGGCCAGTCCCAGGCGCCAAATGACTCGACGGCTTCCTACCAGCCGCCATTGATGACAAACATGTCCAGGCCTGTTTGAGTTCCTGCGTCGCGTTCAGAATTGGGCGCGCCGCGGCGGTTTTCCAAACTCGCATCTGGTTTTGGCGTCGTCTGCCGCTTACAGTGCGGCACCAGAACCAGAGCAGCGCCGGACAACGGCGAAAATCCGTGAGTTTATCGATGCAGGCCAAGGCCCCCAAGTTCAATATTGTCATCATCGGACAGAACAACCGCCTGCAATACGAGGCTGTGCTGTTTGCCGCCTCGCTTCGACATTGTTCACCGGGATTCACAGGCCGACTGTTTGTTGCGATTCCCCAACCCGGCCCACGCTGGCAACAAAACCCCAGCATTCAGAACGAGGATGTTCTCAAAGTTCTGCGACAACTGGACGCCGAGATTCTGCCCTTTGACAACCATGCCTTCGGCGAAAGCTATCCTTTTGGCAACAAGATCGAAGCATTGCTGGCCATGCCCGAGGGTGAGCCATTTGTGTTCTTTGACAGCGACACCCTAATCACGGGCGATCTGAACACAGTACCGTTCGATTTCGACCGCCCCGGCGCTTCATTGAAGGTCGAAGGAACATGGCCAAAACCTACGCTGTATGGCCCCGGTTTCGACGGCATCTGGCGCGCGCTCTATCAACGGTTCGGGCTGGACTTCGAAAGCTCGATCGACACAGACCAACCGCTGGATCACTGGCGGCGCTATCTGTACTTCAATGCAGGGTATTTTTTCTATTCCTG
Source organism: Ruegeria sp. AB8 (assembly GCF_056542605.1). Taxonomy (NCBI): domain Bacteria; kingdom Pseudomonadati; phylum Pseudomonadota; class Alphaproteobacteria; order Rhodobacterales; family Roseobacteraceae; genus Ruegeria; species Ruegeria sp. AB8. Next base: position 32,197 of record NZ_JBQGAB010000014.1, on the reverse strand, counting down.
CCCACACGCTTTCGGAAAACGGTTTCTGGAATACGCGCTCGCCATCCGCGACGAGGATATCCCAGAGCTTGTTGGCCAGAACCTTGACCCCTGGCTGGATCAGGCCGCGTTGCCGCTGGTGATCCACGCGCTTGGCGGCGGGCGCGACGCCCTGCCGGACGGATTGCTGGATGGCACCGTAAGTTGCCACTACCGGCTGTTCCCGCTGCTTTACGCGCGCGAGCCGGATCATGTCATCGAAGTTCTGGAAACAGTAACCGCGCCGAACCGGATCAAGAAGGTTCTGAAGAACTACGACCCGCTGAAAAAGCTGGTGATTCAGCGCAAGGGCGAGAAGATCCGCAATATGTTCGACCGCGAGAACCTGCCCCAGCGCGAGCAGGTCATCCGCAACCAGATCAAGAGCAAAGGACTGTGGATGCGCTGACTGGATCGTTGTGCGCACGCGGCCAATGCCCTAGAGATTCTGCAACACAAATACCAACAGGAGATGTTCCAGATGTCTGATGGACCCACTTATGGTTTCGACACGCTGCAAATTCATGCCGGTGCCCGGCCCGACCCGGCGACCGGAGCGCGCCAGACGCCGATCTACCAGACAACCGCTTATGTATTCCGCGACGCGGACCACGCCGCCGCGCTGTTTAACCTGCAAGAGGTCGGCTACATCTATTCCCGGCTGACCAACCCTACCGTGGCTGTTTTGCAAGAGCGTGTCGCGACGCTTGAAGGCGGTGTGGGTGCGGTTTGTTGTTCCTCGGGTCACGCCGCGCAGATCATGGCGCTGTTTCCGCTGATGGGACCGGGTTGCAATGTGGTTGCATCGACACGCCTATATGGCGGCACCGTCACGCAGTTCAGCCAGACCATCAAACGCTTCGGCTGGTCCGCCAAGTTCGTCGACACCGACGATCTGGACGCCGTCAAGGACGCCATCGACGAAAACACTCGGGCGGTGTTCTGCGAATCCATCGCCAATCCGGGCGGCTATGTCACCGATATCCGCGCGCTTGCGGATGTGGCGGACGCCGCTGGCATTCCGCTGATTGTCGACAACACGTCGGCCACGCCCTACCTGTGCCGCCCGATTGAACAGGGTGCGACGCTGGTGGTTCATTCGACCACGAAGTACCTGACGGGCAACGGCACTGTCACTGGCGGTTGCATCGTGGATTCAGGCAAGTTCGACTGGTCCGCAAATGACAAGTTCCCGTCGCTCAGCGAACCGGAATCCGCTTATCACGGGTTGAAATTTCACGAGACCTTTGGCCCGCTGGCCTATACTTTCCACGGAATTGCCATCGGGCTGCGTGATCTGGGCATGACGATGAACCCGCAGGCTGCGCATTACACGCTGATGGGGATCGAAACCCTGAGCCTGAGAATGGAGCGCCACGTAGAGAACGCCCAGAAAATCGCCGCGTGGCTCGAAGCAGATGATCGCGTGGAATATGTCACCTATGCTGGCCTGCCGTCGTCGCCCTATTATGATCGGGTCCAGAAGTGCTATCCGCGCGGGGCCGGTGCCCTGTTCACCTTCGCGGTCAAGGGCGGCTATGACGCGTGCATCAAACTGGTCAATGCGCTGGAGATATTCAGCCATGTGGCCAATCTGGGTGACGCACGCTCGCTTATCATTCATTCGGCCTCGACCACACACCGGCAGCTGACGCCCGAACAACAGGAAGCCGCCGGTGCCAGCCCGAACGTGGTACGTCTGTCGATCGGGATCGAGGATGCCGACGACCTGATTGCCGATCTTGACCAGGCGCTCAGCAAGGCAAGCGCCTGATCCATGGCAACCGGCAGCGAAACGAACGACCTTGGCCAGCCGATTGGCTGGCCCGTCTCGGGTGACTTCCCGCGTCCGACACCGCCTTACACGCCGATGCAAGGAAGGCTCTGTTCCGTTGTACCGCTGGATATCAACAGGCACGCGCCCAGTTTGTACCGGGCGTTTGCAACCGACGCGGACGGCCACAACTGGACCTACCTGCCCTATGGACCCTTTGAGTCCGAAGCCGCCTTTATCGAATGGGCACAGAACAATTGTTCCGATGCCGATCCTATGTTTCACTCGGTTCTGGATGCCAATGACGTCCCGGTCGGCATGGCCTCGTACCTGAGAATCACGCCCGCTGCCGGATCGATTGAGGTCGGGCACATCCACTTTTCGCCCCTTTTGCAGCGCAGGCCGCAATCGACCGAGGTGATGTACCTGATGATGCGCCGCGTTTTCGATGAGCTTGGCTATCGCCGCTACGAATGGAAATGCGATGCGTTGAATGCACCGTCACGACGCGCGGCCGAACGCCTTGGGTTCACTTTTGAAGGCGTGTTCCGGCAGGCGACCCACTATAAAGGGCGCAATCGTGACACGGCATGGTATTCGATAGTCGACAGCGAATGGCCGCGCATCCGAAATGCCTTTGAAGCCTGGTTGCTACCCGAGAATTTCGACGCTGCGGGCAAGCAACGACAACCGCTGCAAGCCCGCGCAGAGGTCTGACTTTATTCGGAAATTTCGAATTCCATCAACACATTAACCGAGATTGAAACTTCACCGCCGGCAACCGGAACGTTTCCTGCTTCGGCCATGCTCATCTGGCGCATATGTGGCATGGGCTGCACACCTCCGCCCTGTTCGTCAATTGACTGAACCGGGCCAAGTGTCACGCCCGCGGCCTGGGCCAGTTGCTCGGCCTTGGCGGTTGCCTCGGCGACAGCTTGCGCTCGAGCTTTTGCTTCAAGCGGCTTGGGGTCCTGAACATCGAAACTCAGGCCGCCAAAGTCATTGGCACCGTCCTGAATGACCGCATCCATGATCTCACCCAGCTTGGTCAGGTCACGCACCCGAACAAAAACCCGGTTCGACGCAGCAAAACCTGTGATTTCCGGGTTCTGCCCCGGCACATTGTTTCGGTTGGACCAAACCGGCGAAAGGGACAGATCGCGGGTTTGCACGTCGCGTGCCTCGATCCCTTTTTCGTCCAGTCGCGACATAATTCTGGAAACCGCGTCGGATGTTGCCTGCATCGCCACCGAAGCCTGCGTATCCTGGTTTGTGACACCCAATGTAATGGTCGCCATGTCGGGTGTGGCCTGAACGGTCCCTGCCGCGCTGACGGTGATGCGACGTTCTTCCGCATGGGCCGCGCTTGCCGCCGTCATTGCCAGCATGGCGGCCAGAAAAGCAAATGTCTTCAAGGTGATCCCTCCAATTCTTGCTGTCTTAAGATGGGGTGACCGGGCGCTCTCGTACAAGAGGTGACTTGGCTTTTTCTTTCCCTCGGCGATATCCTGCTTTACTGTCGTGCTGCGAACGCAATGTCGTTTGCATTGACGATGACAATTATGGTTCTTCGGAGTTATGAAACCCGCTTTTGCGTTATCATTTTCTGCCGACGGAATTTCCCTGCATCACCATTCGGATGACGACTGGTTCTGCATTGGCACGGTTCCGCTGGATGCGCCGGATTTCCCGGATCGCATGCAGGCGTTGCGCGACGCGGGTTTTGCGCTGGAAAACGACCTAAGCTGCAAGGTCGTGATTCCGGAAGACCAAATCCGGTTTTTGACAGTCGAAACCGAAGAACCGGACGCGGACGATACTGGGCAGAAAGTACGCGATGCACTGACCGGGGCCACCCCGTATGCACTGGACGAACTGGCTTATGATACAGCGACGGACGGACAGCAAACCCACGTCGCGGCAGTGGCAACGCAAACTTTGGACGAGGCCCGGGAGTTCGCGACCCAACACGGGTTCATTCCTGTCGTATTCAGTGCAGAAACCGGCCCAAACCCTTTTCCGACCGAGCCCATATTCTTACCTCGGGAAACCACAGAACTGCCCGGTGCACCCGAACCGGCCGATACGGCGCAAGAGCCTGAAGAAGAAGCGGAATCGAACACTCCGGTCCATGCTATCGCGGCGACCGATGCCCCAATCGCATTCCGGGCGCAGACCGCGCCAGGCGCCGAGATTGGCACTGGTGCGGCACACCCAGGTGAAGCCAAACTCTACAAATCTCTGGCATTGGTCGCAGGCATTCTTGCAGTCGCCATCGGGCTATGGTTCCTGACCGGATCCGAAGACGAAATCAGCCCGGAACCCGTTCTGGCGCAGAGCGTTCCGGGCGAAACTGCGTCCCCAAGTGTGCCAGAGCAAGTACTGGCAGAAAAAGCACCGGAACCGGAAAGCGATATTGCCGAAGTCGCTGTCGCTCTGCCCCCGGTGAAGGAAACGTCAGAACCGGACACAGAGCTCTCTGAAACCCCCATCTCTCCGCCTGTGGTTGAGGAAAAAGCCGAGCCGACCGCGACGGATCTTGCTATTCTCGAGGCGTTGGACGTCAGCCCAACACCCGTCGAGCAGGTGGCCCGCGACCCTCAGGCGCAACAGGAACTGCAATCCCAGACAGGTGTTGTCCTGACCGCGCCCGATGCGCTGATCCCACCCCCCGCGGTGCAATCCGACGACCTGTATCTGTCATCGCTTGATCCATCGAACCTTTCGCATGACGCGGTGGCGCTGCCTGCGGCTGAAAAGTTTGACACTGATCAGCCATTCGAACAGCCCGCTGCACCCAGCGGCGCGGGAACACGGTTTGTACTTGATGAGCGGGGTTTGGTTACCCCCACGGCCGACGGTACAATGAATCCGGATGGGGTCATGGTTTTTCTCGGACGACCGTCTTCGGTTCCGCCCGCAGTCCCGGTTCGCTTCGAACAGGAACCCATCGTCGAAGAGGGCAATGACAGGCTGGCTGGGCTGCGTCCGAAAGTCAGGCCAGGTAATCTGATCGAAGGGTTCGAGCGCCAGCAGCTGGGCGGTCGGACACGGGACGAGTTGTCCGGGCTGCGGCCGAAACTGCGGCCAAAATCCCTGCAGGAGCAACCTCAGATTGATGAAACGCCGACCGCGTTGGCGGTCGTTCGGGTTCCGCGCCCCAAATCCCGCCCGGCAGGTCTGGCAGCGGCTTCCGCGCCGAAGGCTAACACCACGTCCGCCATCGATCAAAGCAGTGACGATGTCGGATCGTTTGCGGCAAAATCCGTTGCGCCCAAAATCCCCAGCAGGGCTTCGGTTGCCCGTCAGGCCACGCTGGACAATGCCATCAACCTGCGAAAGCTCAACCTGATCGGAGTCTACGGTTCGCCAGCGAACCGCCGCGCCCTGATCCGGCTGCCCAGCGGCCGCTACAAAAAGCTTAAGGTCGGGGATCGGCTGGATGGTGGCCGTGTAATCGCGATCGGGGACAGCCAGTTGCAGTACCAAAAGAAGGGACGCAACGTGACTTTGAAAATGCCCCGCAGTTAACAGACAAAATCGAACGGGAAAAAAACACGCGCGCTGACACGCCAGCGCGCGCTTTAATTAGTCGCGTCACGCAGCTGAAATCTCGCCACTTTCTATCTGTTCGCGCTCAATGGATTCAAACAGCGCCTGGAAGTTTCCTTCGCCGAATCCGTCGTCACCCTTGCGCTGGATGAACTCGAAAAAGATCGGTCCGATGACAGTCTTCGAGAAGATCTGCAGCAGGATCCGTGTCTCACCGCCGTCGACGACACCTTCGCCATCAATCAGGATGCCGTGCTTCATCATCCGGTCCAGGGGTTCGGAATGCCCCGCAACCCGGTCCGTGGACATGTTGTAGTAGGTCTCGTTCGGGCCTGGCATGAACTTCAGCCCCTTTTTCGCAATCGCGTCGGTTGAGTCGTAGATGTCCTCACTTCCCACTGCGATGTGTTGAATGCCCTCACCCTTGTATTTCTTCAGGTACGAAACGATCTGGCCGGTCTCGCCTCTGTCCTCGTTGATCGGAATGCGGATGCGGCCACAGGGCGAGGTCAACGCGCGGCTGTAAAGACCCGTAAACTTGCCCTGGATGTCAAAGAAGCGGATTTCGCGGAAATTGAACAGGCTTTCGTAAAACCGGAACCACTTGTCCATATTCCCCTTGTAGACATTGTGCGTCAGGTGATCGAGGTAATAGAACCCGTCACCGCGGGGTTTGGATTGCCGCGTCCACTCGAATTCCTCGTTGTAGGGCGACGTGTCATAATACTGATCGACGAAGTAAATCAGCGAGCCGCCAATCCCCTTAATGGCCGGCACGTTCAGTGTTTTGTCGTCGGCGTCGTAAGGCTCGGCACCTTTTGCAACGGCGTGCTCATAGGCCTTTTGGGCATCAACCACGCGCCACCCCATTGCTGGCGCGCACGGTCCATGGTCGGCAACAAACTTGGCGGCAAAGCTGTCGGGGTCGGAGTTCAGGATATACGTGACATCGCCCTGCTGCCACAGTTCGACGCCGGGCTTCTTTTTGTGGTGCCCCACCCTTTCGAATCCCATCTTCGAAAACAGGTCGCGCAACTCCTGGGGGTCTGGATGCGCGAATTCGACAAACTCGAAGCCGTCGGTCCCTGCCGGGTTTTCTTTGCTGATTACGGATTTCGGTGCGTTGTGCGGGAAAGGTCCCATGGCGGGTCTCCTAAAAAACAGGAATTTCTTTGCTGATTCTAAAATACGTCTTAATTGACGCTGTTTCTGCGCATAATTTTCGTGTAAACTAGCTGTATGTGCGCGATTTACGCACCAAAGACAAGAAAAACGGGGCGAATCCGCATATGTTGGATGCCATGGACACACGCCTGCTGTCTGCGCTGCAAAAGAATGCGCACCTGACGGCACATCAGCTGGGTGAAATGCTGAACCTGTCAGCCAGTCAGGCAGGGCGCCGCCGACAAAGGTTGGAGGCGGAAGGATACATCACCGGCTACGCCGCTCGCCTGGACCCTTTGAAACTGGGACTGCACGTGCAGGGTTTCGTCCAGGTTCATCTGGGCACGCACGGCCCCGAACAATCTGCCAGCTTTGCCCGCATGATCGATGCGCGGCCCGAGATAACAAGCGCCTGGACGATGACAGGAGAGGCAGATTACCTATTGCACATATTCTGTGATGACCTTTCCGCCCTCAACCGCTTGCTTCATCAGGTGATACTGCCGCATCCTGCCGTTGCGAGGGTGCAAAGCCAGATTGTAATGGATCAACTCAAGCGCGACGCACCCCTTCCGACCTGACCGGGACACGAGGACAAACATGGACGATTTCCTTTACCAGGCAACGATCTATCTGGCGGCGGCAGTTATTGCGGTGCCGTTATCAGCGCGTCTGGGGTTGGGTTCTGTACTGGGGTATCTGGCGGCCGGTATCGTGATCGGGCCCATTCTGGGGCTGGTCGGTGCTGAAACCGAAAGCCTGCAGCATGTAGCCGAGTTCGGCGTCGTCATGATGCTGTTTCTGATCGGGCTGGAACTTGAACCGCGCGCCCTTTGGGATATGCGCGACAAACTACTGGGGCTGGGCGGTCTTCAGGTCGCAATGTCGACGGCGGTGATCGCCGGTGTTTCGATATACGCAAACCACCCGTGGACCGTGGCATTGGCGGTTGGTCTGACCCTTTCGCTGTCGTCGACGGCTATCGTATTGCAGACCTTGTCGGAAAAGGGGCTGATGCAGACCAATGGCGGGCGGGCCACATTCTCGGTTCTGCTGACACAGGATATTGCGGTCATTCCGATCCTTGCGATGCTGCCGTTGCTGGCCCTTCCGCGCGTTCCGCACCTTGAAGGCGACGGCTCTATCGACCGTGGCAATGTCGATGCGCATGGCGCGGCCCACCACAGCCTGTCCCTGGTCGAGGGCTTGCCGGGCTGGGCGGTCACGCTGGTCACGCTCGGCGCCGTTGCTTTCGTCATTCTGGCCGGTGTCTACCTGACCCGTCCCCTGTTCAGATTCATTCACGCCACGCGCCTGCGAGAAATGTACACCGCACTGGCCCTTATGATCGTTGTGGGAATTTCATTCCTGATGACACTGGTTGGCCTGTCGCCCGCTTTGGGCGCATTTCTGGCCGGCGTGGTTCTTGCCAGTTCGGAATTCAGGCACGAGATGGAAAGCGATCTGGAGCCGTTCAAAGGTCTGTTTCTTGGGCTGTTCTTCATCACCGTCGGTGCCGGGATCAACGTGGGCTATTTCTTCAACGATCCATTTGACCTGATCGGGCTAGCGCTTCTGGTGATCCTGGTCAAAGGGATCATCCTTTATATCGTCGGACGTGCCTTCAAGCTTCGCGGGCGCGATCACTGGCTGTTCACTCTGGGTCTGGCCCAGGCTGGTGAATTCGGTTTTGTCCTGCTGGCCTTTTCCACGCAGCAGAATGTCATCCCCACCGATCTTTCCCAGAAACTGCTGATGATCATCGCCCTGACGATGCTGATTACGCCGCTGCTGTTCATCATCTACGATCAACTCTCGCGCCGCATCGGTGATGTGCGCCCGCAGCCGGAACCGGACGAGATTGACGAAAAAGGCCCGGTTATCATCGCAGGCATAGGCCGCTTTGGCCAAATCGTAAACCGGCTGGTTCGGGCAAGTGGTTTCAAGACGGTCGTTCTGGACCACGACATCGACACGGTGCAGTTGATGCGCAGGTTCGGCGTCAAAGGGTTTCTGGGCGACCCGACCCGCCCCGAACTGCTGCGCGCGGCAGGGATCGAAAAGGCATCCGTTCTTGTCGCAGCCATGGACGATCACAAGCAGGTCACGCGGCTAGTTGGCTACGCAAGGCGACAACGCCCTGATCTGCACATCATCGCCCGTGCCTATGACCGCAACCACGTTTATGAGGTGTATCAGGCCGGTGCGAACGATATCGTCCGTGAAACCTTCGACAGCTCACTTCGCGCTGGCCGCTATGTCCTGGAGAACATCGGCCTCAGCGACTATGAGGCAGCACAGGCGGAACAGACATTCTATCATCATGACCGAATGTCGGTGCGCGAGCTGGCCGAATTGTGGATACCGGGCATGCCGACGGCCGAGAACAAGAAATACATCGAAAGGTCGCGCGAGCTTCAGAAGGAGCTGGAAACCGCGCTTTTGGAGATGGCTGAAGAAAACGCCAAGAAGTCTGCCTGACCCAGGCCCCTACCCGGGTCAGATACAGCGTTTAGCCGTCCGAGACACCGGCCTCGGCAAACGTTGCCATGCCCGAATGACAGGCGACGGCGCTTTTCAGGATGTTGATCGCCAGCGCACCACCCGACCCCTCGCCAAGCCGCAAGCCCAGGTTCAACAAAGGTTCTTTGCCAAGCCGCGCCAGGACCGCGCCATGCGCGCCCTCGGCGCTCTGGTGGCCGGCAATTGTGTGGTCCAGCGCCCCTTCGTTCACGTCCGCCAGACACGCGGCAGCCGCCGAACAGATGAAACCGTCCAGAATGACCGGAATCCTCAACACACGTGCCGCCGCGATGGCACCGGCCATGGCGGCAATCTCGCGCCCACCCAAACAGCGCAGGATATCCAGCCCGTCGCCAGCCTGACCATGCAGGACGACACCTTCAGCGACCACCCGGGTTTTGTTGGCAAGACCCGCATCATCAACGCCGGTGCCACGCCCGGTCCATTCGGCCGCCTCGCCTCCAAACAGGGCGCAGGCAATTGCGGCCGCCGGAGTTGTGTTGCCAATCCCCATCTCGCCAACCACCAACAGATCCGCCGTTGGATCGACTGCCTGCCAGCCTGTACGCAACGCTGACAGAAGCTCTTGCTCATCCATTGCCGGAGCTTTTGTGAAATCCGCAGTTGGCGTGTCCAGATCCAGCGCGTGTACGTTCATCGTCGCACCAGCCGATTTGGCCAGTTGGTTGATCGCCGCACCGCCATGCTGAAAATTCATCACCATCTGAACGGTCACTTCAGGTGGAAATGCGGATACGCCTTGCGCCGTAACACCGTGGTTTCCGGCAAAAACGATCACTTGAGGCGCGGAAATCTGCGGCCGGGCATCCCCACGCCATCCCGCATACCAGATCGCCAGATCCTCGAGCCGACCCAGCGCGCCCGGAGGCTTGGTCAGTTGGCCGTTGCGCTCGGACGCGCCAGTTGTTGCGGTTTCGTCCGGGCCGGGTGCAGAGCTCAGCGCATTCCGGAAAGTTTTCAGGTCGGTAAGTTCGGGCAGCATCGAAAGCCTCGTTGCATCAGAGTGGTCGTGTGTGTTTAACCGAAGCATCCAGACCAACAAGACCCCGAAAGGCGCGGGAGTGCACAAAAACGACACCAAACTCATTTCCGGCTGGGATATTCCCCTGGCATTGGTGCTTCTGACCCGCCTGCCCGTTCCCCGGCTGCCGGATAATGTATTCACGCGTCAGGCTCAGGCTGCTTGGGCTTTCCCGATTGCAGGGCTGGCCGTCGGAATAATTGCCTGTCTGGTGGGATGGATTGCCATCTCCCTCAACGTGCCGGCCCTTGTCTCTGCCGGGTTGTTGGTGGGAGTTCTGATTTCAGCAACCGGCGCAATGCACGAAGACGGGCTGGCAGACACGGCTGACGGGCTTTGGGGCGGGTTCACGCGGGACCGGCGGCTTGAGATCATGAAAGACAGCCATATCGGCACCTATGGTGTTCTGGCACTTTTGTTTTCACAATTGATCCGGGTGTTTGCTGTCGCATCCCTGCTGACGGCCGGAGGGATCAGCGCCATCCTGACCGCATGCGTGATGTCTCGTGCGATGATGCCCGTTTTGATGGCCATCTTACCAAATGCCCGTTCATCCGGACTAAGTCACTCTGTAGGTCGCCCCCGTTTGATGAATGCAATTGCAGGCCTGATTGTTGCTTGTGCAGTCTCTGTGGCGCTGATCGGTGGCTCTGCCTTTTTCCCGGCACTTTGCGCGGCGCTGATCGTCGGCCTGTTGGCAATCGTCGCAAAAGCAAAAATCGGCGGTCAGACCGGGGATATTCTAGGCGCGGCGCAGCAATTGGCCGAGGTCACGATCCTTGTTGCGTTGATCGCACGGATTTAGGCGACACCGCCGGTTTCAATCCGCAACACCTCACCGCAATGTTTGCAATGCACGGCATCCGGGTCGTGCCGGTAAAGTCCACAGTTTCGGCATTTATGCCTGACTTTCTGGGGCATGAATATCGCCTGCGCCAGCCGCACGAAAAGTGCGACACCGACCACCATGATGAAAACCGAGAACAGCTTGCCCCACGGTGTCGCCAGCGTGATGTCACCAAATCCTGTCGTCGTAAGCGTCGCCATTGTGAAATACAGTGCGTCAATGTATGGCGTCTGGCTGGTTTCCGGGATGAAGTAGACCAGAACTGCCGTCGAGGTCACAAACACAAAAACCAGCAGGTTGATCGCAGCAATCACTGCGTCTTCATGCGTTCGAAAAAAGGGGCTGTCGCGTCGCAGGTCGCGCAACAGATGATAGGAATGGATCAGACGTAGCGCGCGCAATATTCGAAGGAAGGCTAGGCTGCCGGTGAGGAACGGATCCAGGATCAATGACAGGATCACGACGATATCGGCCAGCGTGTAAATCTTGCGCAGCAGTCTTTTGCGATCCTTCGAAATCCAGAGCCGCGCCGAAAAATCCATAAGGATGATCAGGCCCACAATCATACTGACCAGAGTGATGCCGGGCCCATGACCGCCATGTGCGGTGGCAACAAAGAAGATGATCGTAGCAGCATCAAACAGGATCAAGGTATACCTGAACCGCACCGATATCGGGTCTTTTCCGATATAGAGGAACTTTATCGCTTGCTTTACCTTCACTGCCTATCCCCCTTTGTTCAGGGCAAAATTACTCTCAAACCCACCGGGGACCAAGCAGCAGAATAAAAAAAGGCCGCCCCCGATGAGGGACGGCCCGAAACCTGGTAGCCGATTGAGATCAGGCGGCACGCGACATCAGAACCTCGTCGACTTGCTTGGCAGCCGAAATCTCTCCATGCCCGGATACTGCGGCGACTTCGCGGGTCAGACGCTCGAGCGCGGCTTCGTAAAGCTGCCGCTCGGAATAGCTCTGCTCGCGCTGGTCATCGGTGCGGTGCAGGTCGCGAACCACTTCGGCGATCGAAATCAGGTCACCCGAGTTGATCTTTTGTTCGTATTCCTGCGCCCGGCGTGACCACATGGCGCGTTTGACCTTGGCTTTACCCTTAAGCGTCTTCATCGCCTGACTGATCACGTCCGGCGAACTCAGCGAGCGCAGACCGGATTCGGTGACTTTGTTGGTCGGAACCCGCAGGGTCATCTTATCTTTCTCGAATGAGATCACGAACAGCTCGAGCGAAAACCCCGCAACGTCCTGCTCTTCGATCGAGATGATCTGACCCACGCCGTGCGCAGGGTAGACAACGTAATCGTTAGGGCGGAACTCAAGCTTTTTCGATTTTGACATTCACTTTTTTCCTTCGTTGCGGACCGGGGTACAGACAACAAAAACACCACCACAGGGCACATCTAAGCCCCGTCTGGCGGCGGTTGTGTTGAAAACTCAGAACTCCAAAGCAAGCATACTTACGGAGCGCACCCCAATCTCGATCATCATGTAGGGAGATAGTATACCATAAAAAAGTGGCATCTGAAAGCTTACGCCGGGGAAATTTCGAAAAGCTGCTAGGGAATCAGAAGGATATCCCTCAATCTTTACAGATTCCCACCAAATTCCTGGACGAATCGCTTAACCGCCCTCACCCGGCGCTTCGGAGAAGTACTTCTCCATCTTGCCTTCTTCCCCATCACGTTCTTCCGCGTCTGGCAGGGGATCTTTCTTGGTTACGATCACCGGCCACTGCTCGGAGTATTTGCGGTTGAACTCGACCCATTCTTCCATACCCGGCTCGGTATCAGGCCGAATTGCGTCGGCGGGGCATTCCGGTTCGCACACGCCGCAGTCGATGCATTCATCGGGGTGGATGACCAGTGTGTTCTCGCCCTCGTAGAAACAGTCCACCGGGCACACTTCGACACAGTCGGTGTATTTGCAGGCGATGCAGTTCTCGGTGACAACATAGGTCATGGCGGCGTTCCCGTTTGCGGTTTGGGCGTCTAGCTAATTCAGTATGGCTTGCTCTTCAAGTGAGGATCAGCATTCCGTAGGTCGAGAAAGATCAAGTGCGCGCCGATCTTTCTTGGTTGGACGACCTTTTCCTTCAAAACCCGGATTACGCGGTGGTGCGTTCTGCTTTTCGGTCAGGTCCGAGTACAGCGTTTGCGCCTCGGGTGCCGGTCCCCGCCGTTCGCCCAGTTTTTCAACACGAACGACGCGCACGATACGCCCCTGAGTGAACGTCAGGACGTCTCCGGGGCCGACCGAATGCGCCGGTTTCACCACACGGTTTCCGTTTACCCGCACGTGTCCGCCGCTGACCTGCTTGGCAGCCAGGCTGCGGGTCTTGAAAAACCTCGCCTGCCACAGCCATTTGTCAATCCGCAGCCGGGCCTCGGCCATCTCGGGTCAGTTGCCGTCCTTCAAACCCATCAGCGCAGCTGCAAACGGGTTGTCAGGATCGATCGCCTTTTCCTTTTTCGGAGGACGGGAGGAGAATGTCTTGGAGCCTTGCGGCTTGCCGCCTTTCTTGCCGTGTGGTTTTCCACGGCCTTCCTGCGGTTTGCCACGCGGCTTGCCCTTGCCCTGCCCCTGCTCGCGGCGCGGGCCACGGTTCGGCTGCCGCTGACGACCCCAGGTGAAGGTGTAGAATACTTCGACCTCCGGCTCATCCGAAGCCGGTGCCTCGGCTGCCGCCTCGGTGCTTGTCGCGGCCTCGGCTGGCGCCTCGGCGGGTGCTGCGACTTCTTCGGTTGCCTCTTGGGGTGCGGACACTTCTTCGGCGACAGGTTGCTCGGCAGCATCTGTCGAAGGCAGTTCTGTTTCGACAGCCGCCGGTTTAACCTTTTCACGTTCGCCACGCTCGGCCTTGTAGCCCAGCCCCTGCATCAGGTCAGCGAACTGTTCAAGCGTCATACCGGTAATCGAGAGCATGTCGGGTTTGGCTTCGAACCCGCCGCGGCTGTCTTCTGCACGCAGCATGTCGGCCAGACGCTCCAGCATGTCGATACGGATCGAACGCTCGCCGGCATCCCTGTATCCGCACATCGTGTCGTACCCCTCGGGCGCGCCCTTGGCGACGGGCACAGTGACCAGACCCGGTGGAGGCGCTTCGGGAAACTCCTGCAATCCGCTGGACAGGGCCCACAAAACCAGTCGCAGACGCGTCGGTGCGGGTTTCAGCAGAAGCGGCATGAAGATTGTGAACTGTCCAAACCGAATGCCGTGCTTGCGCAGCGCGCCACGGGCGTCCTGATCCAGATCCTTAACCTCTTGCGCGACGCCGGCACGGGGCAGCACACCCAAGGCTTCGACCATGCGGAAGGCAAACCCCTTGGCCAGGCCTGACAGCTCTTCGTCGCGCGACAGGTTCAGCAGCGGTTCAAACAGCGCCGCGACCTTGCGGTCGATGAAGTGCTGCAAACGGCGCTGAACCTTCTGCTCCACATCCGGTCCCGCAGCCTCATCCACAAAAACCTCGACGACCGGCTTGAGAGGCTCCGCCCCTGCAACCAGTTTGCCAACGGCGTATTCGCCCCACATCAGGCCGCCCTGATCTGTGTAATCAATTTCAGTATCGGGCGCGTTGTAGAAGCGGTCGGCACGCAGATGGAATTGCGGCGCGAGAGCTTGCAGGGACGCCGATTTCAGAGCTTTAGCCTCGGTTCCTTGCGCGCTTTTGTCCGGGATAAACCGGAACCCTTCCAGACGACCGACGAATTCGCCTTCGACGGTCACTTCACCCTTGTCATTTACTTCGGCCAAAAGGGCCTCCTTCTGTTTGAGCCGGCGCAACAAAACGGATGTGCGCCGGTCCACAAATCTTTGAGTCAAACGTTCGTGAAGAGCGTCCGACAGCCTGTCTTCTACAGTGCGCGTTTCCTCGCGCCAATGGGATTCGTCACGTACCCAACCGTTTCGTTGCGCAACATATGTCCATGTGCGAATATATGCCAACCTTTTGGACAGCGCATCAATATCTCCGTCGGTTCGGTCGATCCGGCGGATTTGCCGCGCCAGAAAGTCATCCGGGATCGTTCCACGCTCGTGCAGGTAGTTGTAGATCACCTCCAACAGACTTGCGTGCTCGGCATGACTGATGCCACGAAAGTCTGGAATTCGGCAGACATCCCATAGCAAACGGATCGACGGACCGTCGCTGGCGCGCGCCGCTACCTCGGTCACTTGCGAAAGAGATTTCAGCACGTTCAGATCATCGGCTGGCCGCGCCTTGATGAGGTGTTCGTCGTTTGGGCTGACCTCAAGCGAGTCGATCAGCGCCTCGATCGAGCCGAATCGCAAGGCGGCGTTCCGCCAGTTCAGCTTTTTCATCGGCGTGAAACGGCTGTCCATGATCGCCTGCGCCACGCCATCATCCAAAGGCGGGGCCTCACCCGTTACGCCGAACGTGCCGTCGGACATGCCGCGCCCTGCCCGGCCAGCGATCTGGGCCAGTTCGTTGGGCGCCAGAGGTCGCATCCTGCGACCGTCGAACTTGGTCAGGGACGAAAACGCCACATGATTCACATCCAGGTTCAAACCCATTCCGATGGCATCAGTGGCGACCAGATAGTCAACCTCGCCATTCTGGTATAGCTCGACCTGCGCGTTGCGTGTACGCGGGCTGAGCGCCCCCATAACAACCGCCGCACCACCCTTTTGACGGCGCAGAAGTTCGGCGATCGCATAGACGCTGTCGACCGAGAACCCGACGATGGCACTGCGCGGAGACATTCGGCTAATCTTTTTCGAGCCGGAGTAGACAAGCTGCGACATCCGCTCGCGGCGGGTGAACTGTGCTTCGGGCACCAGCGCAGCGATGGGACCGCGCATCGTATCTGACCCTAGAAACAGCGTTTCACTGGTCCCGCGTGCGCGCAGCAGGCGGTCCGTGAACACATGGCCACGCTCGGGATCGGCGCAGAGCTGGATCTCATCAATGGCCAAAAAATCCGCGCCCATGCCTTCGGGCATCGCCTCGACCGTGCAGACCCAATATTGCGCACGCGGTGGCACGATCCGCTCCTCGCCCGTGACTAGGGCCACGACGGAGGGTCCACGGACGGCTACGATCTTGTCATAGACCTCGCGCGCCAGCAGACGCAACGGAAGACCGATCACACCAGTCCTGTGTCCCAGCATCCGCTCGATCGCGTAATGGGTTTTACCTGTGTTTGTCGGGCCAAGAACGGCCACGATTCGGGATGACCCGTTCACCTTTGCCCCCTGCCCCGGACCTTACAGCGCCTTGCCTTCGATCTGAGGCTTTAGACGAATCACGGCATTGGTTACTTCTTCGTGATGGGGATGTATAGACAAAGCGCGGGAATAGGCCTCGTACGCTTTTTCCGGCTGATCCAGCATCTCGAAGATCAGACCCAAGCCATAGATGGCCTCGTATTGGTTCGGGTTCAAGGATAGGGCATGTTCCAGATCAGCCGCCGCCATGCCAAAGCGTTCGATACCGAAAAACGCCGATGCCCGGGCGTGCCAGCCTTCGGCGAACTGCGGTGCGTGGTCGGTTAAAGCCGTCAGGTGTTCAATCGCCGCCTTGACGTCTCCGTCCTCAAGCGCCTCGCGCCCGCGTTCCAGCAACAGATCGGCCGAGGCCGAGCCGGATTGCGACCAGAGCGACTGCAACTGACGGTCAATGCTGATCGCCTGCCGGGGCGTGGACTGTGCCAGTTGCTCCAACAGCACGGATTCGTCCTTGGAGTCGGCTTGCTGGGCCGCACCAATGGTGGAAAACACCATCAGTGTTGCAAGTGCCGCGACGATACCTTTGAGATTGTGGTTTGCAATGCTCATAACATTGTTCAGTGTAGCGTTGCGACCGGGGATGTCCATTCTCGGCGCATAAACAAAATGAGGAAGATCATGAGCGAGATTCTTGAAAAGGCCGCAGCCGCGCTGAATGAAAAACTGGCCGGCGGGGCTTTTGATGCTTCGGCCAAATTCGCCATCGCAGATCTGGGTTCGATCGTTCTGGATGCAGACGGCGCGCGTGTCAGCGACGAAGACGCCGACGTGACCCTGAGCGCGGATGCTGATACATTCGAGCAGATCCTCAGCGGTGACCTGAACCCGACCGGCGCGTTCATGTCCGGCAAGCTGAGCGTGGACGGAGACATGGGGGTTGCCATGAAACTTGCCTCGGTGCTGGCCTGATGGACTTCTCGCCGGCCCCTTTGTTTGAAGCTGTGGCCGGCGCTCCTGCCGGTGGCAAGGCCCATTGGCTGGAAACTTCGGATGCCAAACGCATCCGTGTCGCGCATTGGGTGCCTGAAGACAGTGCAAATGGCACTGTGCTGATGTTTCCGGGACGCACGGAATATATCGAAAAATACGGAAACGCGGCCGGAGAGTTCACAAAACGGCACTTTGCCTTCCTGGCGATAGACTGGCGCGGTCAGGGACTGGCGGATCGCCTTCTGGACGACCCCCGGATCGGACATGTCGCGAAATTTCCGGATTACCAGAAGGACGTCCGCGCCGTTCTGGACATGGCAAAAGAACGGAACCTGCCAAAGCCCTGGTACGTGATCGGCCATTCAATGGGCGGTGCCATAGCGTTGCGGGCGATTATCGAGCAGAACTGCTTTGCGGCCTGTGCCTTCACCGGGCCAATGTGGGGCATTTACTTTTCGACGATCATGCGGCCGATCAGCTGGATGACGGCCTATTGGGGGCCGAAATTCGGACTGGGCGAGAAAACGCCTCCGACCACGACATTGGACAGCTATGTCACCATTCAGCCCTTCGAAGACAATATGCTGACGCGCGATCCGGATATGTACAGGATGATGCAGGGTCAACTGGCTGCGCATCCGGAAATGGCGCTTGGGGCGCCGTCGACAATCTGGCTACGCGAGGCGCTGACGGAATGTGATTGGCTGATGAAACAGCCTGCGCCGGATGTACCATGCCTGACGTATCTGGGCGGAAACGAACGGATCGTGGATCGTGATGCCATCCGGGCCCGAATGGCCAACTGGCCCAAAGGCAAGCTGATTGAAGTTCCCGAGGGCGAACATGAGGTCATGATGGAATCACCCGAGGTTCGGAGACCGGTCTTTGATCAACTTGCCGCGCATTTCAGGGCCAGCCAGCCAAACGCCGCACCTAATGCGGCTTTGCAAAGTTAATAGCCGATCCGTCACTCTGGCCGCTTGTGATCCCTGCCGACCGCGCCTAGATGTTTCCGAAAGCAGAACATCGAGGTGATCCATGCGCGACCTTCCCTTTCCCGTCCGTGACGCAAACGCTGTCGGCGGGTCTGACAATCTGGGCAATTTGCCGGAATGGGATCTGAGTGATCTGTACAAGGCGGAAGACGCACCCGAGATTGGCCGTGATCTTGAGTGGCTGGAGAAAGAATGCGCCTCCTTTGCCTCGGACTACGAAGGCAAACTGGCTGATCTGGATGCGGGTGAGCTGCTGCAATGCGTGCATCGTAACGAAAAGATCAATGCAATTGCCGGCCGCATCATGTCCTTTGCCGGTCTGCGCTACTATCAGCTGACCACGGATGCCGAGCGGGCCAAGTTCCTGTCGGACATGCAGGAAAAGATAACAATCTTTACGACACCGCTGGTATTCTTCACGCTGGAAATCAACCGCATCGATGACACCGTGCTGCGTGCCCATTTTGATGAAAACCCGGATCTGGCGCGTTACGAGCCGGTTTTCCGCCGTATTCGCGCGATGAAGCCCTATCAGCTGTCCGACGAGCTGGAAAGATTCCTGCACGATCTGGGCGTTGTCGGAGACGCATGGGAGCGCTTGTTTGACGAGACGATTGCCGGCCTCACATTCACCGTGGATGGCGAAGAGCTGAATATCGAAGGCACCCTGAACCTGCTGACCGAACAGGACCGCAACAAACGCGAGGCTGCGGCACGGGAACTGGCTTCGGTGTTTCAGGAGAATGTCAAAACCTTCGCCCGGGTTCACAACACGCAGGCCAAGGAAAAGGAAATCGTCGACCGCTGGCGCAAAATGCCCACCGCGCAAACCGGGCGCCACCTGTCGAACGATGTCGAGCCCGAGGTTGTCGATGCCCTTCGCGAAGCGGTGGTCGCCGCCTATCCCAAGCTGAGCCACCGCTACTACGAACTGAAACGCAAGTGGCTGGGTCTGGACGTGATGCAGGTTTGGGACCGCAACGCACCCCTGCCGATGGAAGACACGCGCACCGTGAACTGGGCCGATGCCGAGAAAACGGTGATGGACGCTTACAACGCGTTTGACCCGCGCATGGGTGAGATTGCAGCACCGTTCTTCTCAAAAGGCTGGATCGATGCCGCCGTGAAACCGGGCAAAGCCCCCGGCGCCTTTGCCCACCCAACAGTCACCGACGTGCATCCTTACGTGATGCTCAACTATCTGGGCAAACCGCGCGACGTGATGACACTGGCGCATGAACTGGGCCATGGCGTACATCAGGTGCTGGCCGCAGGTCAGGGCGAAATGCTTTCGTCAACACCTCTGACCCTGGCCGAGACCGCTTCGGTGTTCGGCGAGATGCTGACCTTCCGCAAGATGCTGGATCAGGCCGAAACGCCAGAACAGCGCAAGGTGCTGCTGGCCGGTAAGGTCGAGGACATGATCAACACCGTCGTCCGCCAGATCGCCTTCTACGACTTCGAATGCAAACTGCACGCCGCCCGCCGCGAGGGCGAACTGACACCGGACGACATCAACGCCCTTTGGATGAGCGTTCAGGCCGAAAGCCTTGGGCCCGCGTTCGAATTCATGGATGGGTACGAGACCTTCTGGGCCTATATCCCACACTTCGTCCACTCACCGTTCTACGTCTATGCCTATGCGTTCGGCGACGGTTTGGTGAATGCGCTTTATTCCGTTTACGCCAGCGGCTCGGAAGGGTTCGAGGACAAGTATTTCGAGATGCTGCGTGCCGGCGGATCAAAACACCACAAGGAACTGCTTGCTCCGTTTGGCCTTGATGCCAGTGATCCCAAGTTCTGGGACAAGGGCCTGTCCATGATCTCTGGCTTCATTGACGAACTTGAGGCGATGGAGGGGTGAGCACCCAATCCACAGGGCGTTGGGCCGCATTGAAGGCGCGCCTGCGCCCTGCCATGAACCGAATTCGCCGAACCGTGCCACGTGGCTGGCGGATCATTGTGGGCATCTTGCTGATACTCGGCGGTGTTCTTGGGTTTCTTCCCATTCTAGGCTTCTGGATGATCCCGTTGGGCATCATGGTGGCGGCAATGGACATCAATCTGTATCGGCGATGGCGTCGCAAATCTAGCTAGGTTTCCTTAGTCTTTCTCATTTGATTTGGTCGTGAGGAATATGGCCAGGACGATCAGCGCAGCGCCTATTGCAGCCAGCGGTGTGATGGCCGCCCCCAGAAACAGTGCTGAGTTGATGAAGGTGAACACCACAGAAGCGGCGAACATCAAAGTGGCCGTGAGGGTCGAAACCCGCGCTGCCGCTTCGTACCAAAGGTAGTAAGCCAACGCCGTTGGCAACACACCAAGAAGTACCAGAAAAACACCATCGTTTGCTGTCGGCATCTGAATTCCGAACAGGGAAAGCGGCAACAGAATAACGCCTGAACAGATGAATATCCCAAACAGGAAATTCAAACGTTCGGGCGTGGATTCAGAGGCTCTCATGGCCCGGCTGCTGGAAATCAGGAACACGGCCCAGCTTAGGCCAGCACCGATTTCCATCACATCGCCAAGCAGAGGCTCTCCGCCACCTTCGAAATCCTGGTAGACCGTCAGAAACACGCCAAAGATCGCCAATACCGTCGCGAGAACTTCGGTCCGGCCAACTGGTGTGTCCGCGAAAAAGTAGAGAAACACCAGAACGAAGAAGGGCGCTGTGTTTTCCAGCACCATCGCGTTGGCCGCGCCGGTATGCTCCAGTCCGATGTGGAACAGAATGTAGTTCACCACCGTCGACAACACAGCCAGACGGAAATTCCAGTCCCCAAACCAGATCGAAACTGACGCCCCCATCGCACGCAACATGCAGTAGATTGCGAGTGCGGCGATGAACAACCGCGTCGTGGCGATCTGCATTCCACCCAGATCACTGGTCAGATAGCGAACGATAACGCTGTGTGTGCCCCACAAGAACGCAGCCAAAAAGCCAAGGACCAGACCGTTTTGCAGGAGGGATACGTGCTTGGCAGAGTTGTCTTGCAAGGTGCCGCTCCGCTGGAACCTACTTCAGCTGACTGTCTTTCGACCCGCGCCGATTGATGCCGCTGCGGGCTTTGAACGCCCCGTCACGATCCTGCTGACAGTCCAAGCACAGTTTCACCCCCGGGATCGCATTGCGCCGTTTCTCGGGAATTGGCTCTTCGCATTCAGCACAATGGGTCAGGCTTTCACCCAAAGGGCGTTTTTGCGCCTGCATCCGTGCAAGCTCATCGGATATTGACGCCTCAATCTGTTCACTTACCGCGCCATCGCGCGCCCAACCGCCAGCCATAGTGCACCTCCTGAATGGGTACCCGACAGGCTAACCGAGGCTCGCCATGGTAGGCAAGTGGGTGGATCAGAGCGGTACGGCCAGACTGAAAACCTGATCGATCATTTCTTGCGTTCCCCGCGAGAACTCAAGCGGGCATGGGTAGTCAGCCTCTTCCCGAACAGACCGGCAGAACGCTTCGACCTGGAGTTTGTAGTGATCATCCGCCGGGAAACGCGTAACTTGCACTTCCAGCCCCGGGCGATGCAATTCGACACGGGCCTCGCCAAAGACCCGGGCGTTGAATGGCGCTGTCAGCCGGATCACGCCGCCTTCGCCATGAAATACCATCTCCTGATGCGGGTGCATGCGGATCGAAACATAGCTGGAATATGTAAAGTCAGGGAATTGCGCCCGGATTTCCGTAAACGTGTCGATACCGTCCTGCCAGCGAATTGCCGATTGTACCGAGACAGGCTCTTGCCCCGTCGCAAAACGTGCGCCGCCGATAACGTAGACGCCAATGTCCCGCAATCCACCACCCCCCGTTTCCGCGCGATTACGGATGTTCGTCGTGTCCGCCCGGTTGTCGAAGCTGAAGGCCCCGGTCACATGTGCCAGCTTTCCGATCGCCCCGTCGGCAATCAGCCTTTTCGTGAACTGCCACTGAGGGTGGTGCACGATCATATAAGCTTCGGCTGCTAACAAACCGGTCTGATTCCGTTTTCCGATCAGGGCGTCGAATTCTTCGCCCTTCATGGTCATCGGCTTTTCGCACAGCACATGTTTTCCGGCATCAAGGGCTTTCAGGCTCCATTCGACATGCAGGTGATTGGGCAGCGGGATGTATACCGCGTCAATCTCAGGATCCGAGAGAAGCGCATCGTAGCTGTCATAGACCGCCAGATCCGGGCAGAACTGCTGAAACGGCTCAGCTTTGGCAGGGTCTGAGGTTGCCAGCCCCGACAGTCTTGCCCCGTCTGCGGCATGAATGGCAGGTGCCATAAACTGTCGTGCGAATTTGGCGGCACCCAGAATGCCCCATTGAACCGGCTTTTGCATCGTGAACTCCGAATACTGTCCTGCTGAAATGTTGCAGCCTCGTCGCAAGGCTGGGTTCAGCCTGCGTCGGTGTACCTTTAGCAGTGAATCACGCCCAAGTCAGGCAAATCCAGCCATTTTTCTAAGCTGAACAAATCGAAACCGAGTCCTGCAGCGCAGGCACGAAAAAACCGGCCGGAAAACTCCGGCCGGTCCGCTAAGGCTGTCCGGTTAGCTGTAGCTGTTTCCAAGCATGCCCTTTTCACGGGCCAACTCGCGCATCTTTTTCTGCAGCTTCTCAAACGCCCGCACTTCGATCTGGCGAATGCGTTCGCGGCTGACATTGTACTGCGTGCTCAACTCTTCCAGAGTCACGGCCTGATCCATCAGGCGTCGCTGGGTCAGGATGTCCTTCTCACGATCATTCAGCACGTCCAGCGCAGCGCTCAGCAACTCGCGGCGTGCTTCCAACTCGTCGCGGGCTTCGTAGTCACCGGCCTGGTCGGCATCTTCATCCTCAAGCCAGTCCTGCCACTGCATGGTACCTTCGCCTTCGGACCCAACGGTCGCATTCAGCGAGGCATCCCCACCTGACATACGGCGGTTCATGCTGATGACTTCCTCTTCGGTCACGCCCAGATCGTTGGCGATCTGCGCAACATTTTCAGGACGCAGGTCGCCCTCTTCCAGCGCACCAATGCGGGCCTTCGCCTTGCGCAGGTTGAAAAACAGCTTTTTCTGCGCCGAGGTGGTGCCCAGTTTCACCAGCGACCAGGACCGCAGGATATATTCCTGAATCGAGGCGCGGATCCACCACATTGCATAGGTCGCCAGACGGAATCCTTTTTCCGGATCAAAGCGTTTGACGGCCTGCATAAGGCCCACATTCGCCTCGGAAATCAC
Source organism: Ruegeria sp. AB8 (assembly GCF_056542605.1). Classification (NCBI taxonomy): domain Bacteria; kingdom Pseudomonadati; phylum Pseudomonadota; class Alphaproteobacteria; order Rhodobacterales; family Roseobacteraceae; genus Ruegeria; species Ruegeria sp. AB8. The sequence continues at coordinate 8,881 of NZ_JBQGAB010000014.1, read as the reverse complement.
CTCGGCCTGCGGCAGGCCATAGCCGCGATAGCCCATGGCGATCTTGGCCGCCAGACGCAGATGCGATGTCACCATCTTATGCGCCGACTCGGTATCCTGTTCTTCCACCCAGCGCTTGGCCAGCATGTATTCCTCTTCCGGCTCAAGCAGGGGAAACTTGCGAATTTCCTGCATATAGCGGTTCAGGCCGCCCTCGGGCGTCGGCGCGGGGAGATTTGCGTAATTTGCCATGTTTCATGTCCCTCCGACAAATGTTTAAGTATTTAACATAGGATATGGGTAAGGAACCCTGTCCATTCAAGAGGTGCTGCTAACAGTTTGAGATTAAACTTTGATAAAGGAAAGATAAGAAACTCTTACTCACAGGGGTTTGCTTATTGTGTCAGCGGTGCGCGCAGCCGTTCTATCAGGTTTTCCATATCATTCGGCAAGGCGGCTTCGAACCGCAGGTTTTCGCCACTGACCGGGTGTTCAAACCCCAAAACCGCGGCATGCAGCGCCTGACGCGGAAAAGCGCGGACAGCTTCGGCCGTCGCCAGATCAAACGCGCGAGTGGCCAGTTTGCGCTTACCGCCATAGACCGGATCGCCGACCAACCCGTGGCCCGCATGTGCCATATGCACGCGAATCTGGTGTGTACGACCGGTTTCCAACCAGCACTCGACCACGGACAGAGACGCGGGCGCGCCAAATGTTTCGACAACCCGGGCGCGCGTGACAGCGTGGCGGCCGCCGTGAAAGTACACGGCCTGTTTTTGCCGGTCCGTCTTGTGCCGGGCCAGTTGCGTGGTCAGGCGCATGACATTGCCCGGTTCGAAACTGACACCTTTGACGCCGCGCAGGCGTGGATCGTTGGCGTCCGGCACTCCGTAACAAATCGCGCGATAATAGCGCTCGACACTGTGCGCTTCGAACTGCGCCGCCAGACCGTGATGCGCCGCATCCGATTTGGCGACGACCAGCAACCCGCTGGTTTCTTTATCGATGCGATGCACAATGCCCGGCCGCCTGACACCGCCGACACCGGACAGATCAGTGCCGCAATGAAACAGAAGCGCGTTCACCAACGTACCACTGGGCGAACCCGGTGCCGGGTGAACGACCATGCCCGCAGGTTTGTTGATCACGACCAGATCAGCGTCTTCGTAAATGATGTCCAGCGGGATGTCTTCGGGGCCGATATGACTGTCTTCGGCTTGGGCAACGGTTACAACGACCTGCGCGCCTTCCGTGACTTTTGCCTTGGGATCGGCCACCACGACACCATCGACCTGCACCGCCCCCTCGTCGATCAGACGCCCCAGGCGTGTACGGGACAGGTTTTCTTCCGCTGGCACATCCCGCGCAAGCGCCTTATCAAGACGTGGCGGCGGAGCGGCCGCGATCTGAAACTCAATCTGCCGGGTGCCCATGACTGTCCCTTCCGAACCCCAAGAACCGCAGGAAACGCCCCAGCTTAAACTGCTGCGGCGCATGGTCATGTTGCTGACCGTGGTGATGATTGGCGGGGTTCTAGTGACATTCGCGCTGATTGTCATCCGGCTATCGGACCGAACCCCCACCCTGCCCGACCAGATCGAACTGCCGGACGGCGCCAAAGCACAGGCCTTGACCATCGGAAACAACTGGTACGCGGTTGTAACGGACGACAACCGGATATTGATATTCGACAAGACAACCGGGCGGCAGAGGCAGGAAATCGTTGTCGAATAGGCGCGATCACTCTTCAAGCGCCATTCGGAAAACAATCTCTGACGCCAGCCGCAGCGCTTCGTATTCTTCAGGCGAGTCGCGGCGGAACTGTAAATCGGCGTCACTCAATTGCACGGGCGGGAACAACTGATCGCGGTCCGGGAAAAATTCCTGCTGAAAATCAGTGTCCTGTGCGGCCAGATGTTCGTCCAGCCACAAACGCTCTTTCGGTTCCAGCACGTCATTTCGCCGGATCATTACCGGATCGTCGACAACGAGCCGCCGCAGTTGTCGGGTTCGCTGGCGCCCGATGGACCGGGCCAGAATCCCGAAAGCCTCGCTTGCCGCGCGGGACTGTGAAGGATTGGACGGCAGATTTGCCGTGCTACCCTTGGGAAGCGTGACACCAATGCGTGAAATGAAATCGTCCACGATATTTCCATTGGCCATTACGGACCGATCATACAGGAAAGGCGCGACCGTCACGCCGGGAAACGCGCTTCGGATTCGGGTCAGCATGGCGCTGTAACTCAGCCGCTCGGGGTTTTCGGCGATCTCGTCCAAACGAGCGCGGATGTATTGCGTTCCGCCAGAGGGCAAGCGACCATTCTTTGCCCGCTGCTTATAGTCCGCCTCCCAAAAGTCGGAATACCGCCGACAGTAGAAGGTAATGCGCATCTGCCGGGCCGGAATATCGGAAAAAATCTGCGCCAGCCGGTCCAGATCTACCGAATAAAGCATCTCGGACGAGACCAGGCAGGTTTTATACTTGTGCGCCTCGTATTCCAGAGCCATGGCTTCGCGGAACCCGTCTGTCGGCTGCTGCGTCTGGTTTATGTGGAAGGCGATGATATTGTGGCTGATCGTCAGCCGGCTGTTTTCGTGGCGCCGGCGACCGGTTTCCATGTATCGCAGCCCGGCCTTTTCCAGCATTCCGCCGTTCGTGCGAACAAAACCCTGCAAGGCGGTTGTGCCGGTCTTGGGCATCCCGATATGAAGCCAAAGCATCAGGCGCCTCCGCAAACCTGAAAAAGAACCGTCATCACACCTTCCCGGCTACGGCACCGTCAGTCATCTGCTGCATCAGATCCTGCATCTCGGGGACTTCCCGCAGCTGCGCGATTTGCTGACGGTGAAGATCACAGGTCAGATGATGCAGTCGGGCGGTTTCAGGGTCAGAAAGCATGTCGTAATAGAATTCGCGTTTGCGGTCAGCAACGACATCGATCGCGCTGTCCGTCTCGGCATTCTGGTTCATCATGTTCCAGTATTCCATCCCCAGGCTTTCGCCCAGATGATGAGCGCGACCGCGCATCTTCTTGACCAGATAGCTTTCGCAGGACTTCAGCGCGTAATGGTTGACCTGAACGAACTCGTACCCGACGGAATCGCGGGCGGACCGCCAGCTTCTTTCGTAATAACGGTCGGGCATCAACTGACCCGATCCGTTGTACCAGTGGCATTCCGCCATGGTTTCGACCGTCGGGCGCTTGGGCCGGTGAACCCCCAACCCGTCCCAGAGTTCGCGCTGAAACATGGTCTTGAATCCCCACGCCTGAAACGGCCGGATGGTCATTTCGCGCGCGGCCTGTCTGAACTGATCCGACAGGAACCGATCCTCGTAACGCACAACACCCGCATTTCCGAACAACCGCCATGTCATCGAAATCGTGCGGGCGTCCGGAATAGCCTCGGTCAGGGCGCGCAGTGTGTGATCTCCGGTCTTGACCACGATCTGTTCATCCGCGTCGATCACGACAACCCAGTCTTGCGGGCGGGCAACTTCCATTTTCAGAAACGTGTTATAGGCCCGTTTCTGCGGGCTGGTCTTCCGGCGTGAATTGTTGTCGACATGGGTCAGAATTCCACGCTCGTCCAACCTTTGCAGCAAAGCGTCCGTCCCGTCGGTACAGTCATTGGTCATAACCACTTGATGATCGACACCAATGGCCCGGTTATGCGCCACCCATTCCAGAACAAACGGCCCTTCGTTCTTCATCGGGGTCACGCTGACAAAGCGTGGGTCCTGTTCATTCATGACTGACTGCCCTTTGTTGGTTTTATTGTCCCGGTTTCGGCGGATACATCACCTGTTAGTCCTACACGAGTTTTCACATATTTGAACCTGCCTTCAAGCCGCCCAAACGCTGTCATCCTCCCGCCCGGTCAGGTTTCTGTTCGTTTCAGTTGATTGGCGAACCGCTTGTATGGCGGGCAGAGATCCCGTGCCTTGCGCAGATATCCGGCGGCTTTTTTCTTGTCCCCCCGCCTCAGCAACAACTGACCGGCCGCCCCCTGAATCGCCGCTGTATTGTCGTCAAGATCCGCCGCCTCGATGATCTGGTTTTGCCCCTGCTCGGACGCGCCGATCCGTTCCAGCAAGCCACCCATGGCAAACACCAGAAAAGGATTTCCCGGATCATTTCCAACAGCCTCAGCCATCTTGAGCCGCGCCTGAGAATAATCACCATCCGCCTCGTACAGCTCGGCCAAACGTTTGAGATACAGCGTGTTTTCAGGGCGAAGGCTTGATACGTTCCGGGAAACATCTATTGCTTTTTCCAACGGCAGATCATCCAGCCGAAACCGAAGGATTGTAGAAAAGCTCTGGTACTCCGGGCCATGAAGCGGCACCTGCATCTTCTCCGACAGGTTTTGCATGTTGCCCAGCCAATCCTGCAACATAACCAACCTGTCCCTGCTCGAGTTCAGCCGGCGCGCCTTTTGGTCGAGTGCGAGATCGCTCCAGTCCAGCAAGATCACATCAAAGTTGCAGGGAAGGCGTGATAATACCCGACGCTGAGCGACATGGGCATTGAAGTTGAACCAGGATCGGCGGACCGCTTTTTGAATGGTCCAGTCCACAGGCGGCATCGCCCGATAAGAAACCTGATCCCGAAACACCAGTCGCGAACCAAATATGATGACGTCGGGCCTCAACGGTTTTGCCCAGAAGGCCCGAGTGAAAGCCTGTGCTGCAAGCCACCGCTTTTTCTGACTGCCCAGAATTGCGGCCTGCAATGCGCAGGCAACGGCGTGATCCTCGGGCCAGATATGGGGATTTGCCAAGGCTTGTTCTGTCAGCCTCAGCGCCTCTTTCCAGCGGCGCAGGTAAAAGCAGTTCAGCGCATTCAACAACGGCAAGAACGCGTTGTCCGCCCCGGCTTCAAGCAAGGACTCCGCAAACTGGCGTGACTCTTCTGCCCGGTCTTCAGCCTGGAGCGAGAACAAGTGGAACGTCGCCTTGGCATAGATATGTGCAGCCTCTGACGCGTTGATAAATCCGTCCGCACCCTTGCGCAGCCGATCCACTGTCTTTTCGTTGGCCTCACTTATTTCCTGCGGGGACAAAACATCGCGAAACATCTTGTTCTCCTGCCCGGAAAGCCTGGCCGCCGCCATCGAAAATGCCGATACCGGGGGGGCAACCACTTGGTCCGCCCGGGACATTGTATAAAGCTCCAGAAAATCACGCTTGGCCCGGGTCTTCTCTGAAAGATCTGCGATGTCCGACATCCGCATCAGTTGCGGATAGCGCTTCTGAAACCGGGTGATCAGCTCCGGCTGATCCGAAAACATGATCGCCGGATTGTCGGCGAACTTGTCCAGATGGGCTTCGTACAGCTCCTCGGTCTCAATCTTCGCGGGCCAGGTTGAGTGTTTCCACGGCAACCCGTTCAGAATGTCGCCCCGGCGGATGTGGTAGGCTGACACCCCCTGCCCCGACAACGCCTGGTCCGCACGATCCATGATGGCGCGGATTTCGTCGGTGAAGCCGATCCGGTTAATGAACTCTCGATAGCGGGGGCGGATCGTTTCAATGTCTTCCCAGGGGAACGTCAGAATCTGGAACCCCTCCTCGACCAGAACCGCACGCCCGGCGTCCAGATGCTTGATCAGCCGGTCCGGTGTCTTATCGTTCTGAAATTTCCAGATCGGTTGGGCTTTTTGTGACAGCGCCTCGAACGCGTCGGTATCCAGGAAATGGTTCGCCATCCACGCTTGGGAAAACAGTTCTTGTGGATATTCCAACTCAGGTGCATCCGCGCCTTGCGGGAACCAGTTCACCCGATAATCAGTATCGAAATCCTCGGCCAGGCGAATACATGTCAACAACATCAACAGGCGCGCGCCCATCCTGTCCTTGCGTTGACCGATAAAGACCCCCCTGCCTGGGGTCATGAGGTTGCCTGGGCAGTGTCGGCAGCCGCTTGCCTGCGAAGGGCACGAAATCTCTGACGTGCTGCGTGTGCCAGTTTCGGATGCCGGTCACGGCTCATCTCTTCCAGTCTGTTCATGTAGACCGGCAAACGCTTGCGCGCCCGGATCATCCGAAAAAAATCTGCGGCCTCAAGCGAGCCGTCCATCGCCCCCAGCATAACCGGTTTGAGCAAATCGAGCTTTCGCAGCATCGGGGCCGCGAAATGGTTCGAACACCAGGTCTTCAGCGGGATGACATTTCCCCCCTGCAAGCGCGCCGCCTGCTGCCGGTCCAGATCGAAAAAGGGATCAAAGGCCACATAAACCCGTTTCGCGGTTTTTATGGTTTCGGCAGTATCGCTGAGCGGCAGATCCCAGTCCTGAACCCGACCGAACCGGTATCGGGTTTCCCATGGCACCAGCCGTTCGTCCAACGTTGTCTGCGGGTTGAAGGCAATCACCGTCGACCCAGGCACCAAAGCGGAAAACGCCAGTGCGCCGTAGCCCCCCATGGATGCACCGGCAAAAACCACCTGATCGAACTGGGCAAAAAAACCTTCGCGGGCCTTTCCTTCCAGATACGAAATGATTTCCGTGTCGCGATACCAAGCCTTGGTCCGGGCAAACACCCCAAGATGAGACCACCCTTCGTCCCTGAAAAACTTCCAGCCCCATGGTTCGCGCGCAAAAGACAGGTCGTTGGCATTGGCAATGTTGTCAAAGCTTACAATCAGGCGAGAGGTCGATCGGTGGTGAAACAGAAACGCGTGGCGTTCAAGTTTCTGCAGAAAGCCCCTGCCTTCGCCGCCCGGATACAGTTCCACAAACCATGGCGGTGCGGGGTCGGTCAGGATGCGTTCGTACCCTGTCTTGCGGTCAGGGTGTTCGGGCTTCAGTTGCTCTTTGGACAGGTCGGTCATGATGCTCAAACAAGATTGTCCGCAAGCCAGGACCGGAAGTCCACCCAGTCCTTGCGCATTTTGATTTCCTGAACTTTCGACGTGTGCCAATTGCAAGCCTGTTCGTGCAGGCGGGCCAATTCCTCATCCGCCTTCAACTCGGCCAGCAAGGGCGCGGCGCGGCGGGCCGCCGGCAGGATGGACTGGTCCATCTCTTTGTTGGCATTCATATCCATCCAGTAGGATTGCCCCTGATCCACCTTGATGTGATTGGTTCTTCCCCGATCCCGCTTGATCAAAAAACCGTCCATCGACCGGACCGAGTAGTGGTGAATCCGACCAAAGCTGTGATCGAAGTTTCGCCAGGCTCGCCAGCCGACCTTTGCCGCAGGGAACAGATTGCCGCTGGCATCCGACCAGGCAATGTCGTCCTCTTTTCCTTCTTCAATGCCTTTTGGTCTGTGTGGACCGAACCGGGTGAATTTTCCGTTATTGCGAAACAGCGTCTTCAAGCCGAAAGCACGGCTGGAGTGATACGGGAATTCCATATCCGCCATCACAAACGCCTCGGTCACGGGCCGGTCTTCAAAGCTGATGTTTCCGGCGCTGCCAAACAGCTTCCACGCGAACGAGATTGCATCCACTGTCTGCCCCGCGCGATGTTCCACCTGGGAAATCAGAGCGCCAAAGCTGTTGTCACCGCAACGGATGTTCCAGAATTCATCGACATCCAGACACAATAACCAGTCAGACTCCTTGACTTTGGGCTGGCGCCGCGACCGCCGCAACATCTGGTGCTGAGGGTTTCCCCCTTCTTTCACCTCGTTCGACACATGTGTCGCAAGCCCCAGATCCTGCAACCTGCGGGCCATTTCGTCAGTACCGTCCTCACAATCGTTGGTGAATATCACGAAGTGGTCGATGCCCAGACTCCGATGAAAAGCCAACCATTCAAGCATATAGGGGCCTTCGTTTTTCATCGTCGTAAAGATGGTAATGGTCTGTGACATTCAAGCCGTTCCCAATCTGAATTGCCCACTGTCTTACACAAGCACGCAGAACGGGGCGAGACGGGAATCGAGCAAACCGGCAATCCCGAACAAACTGATGCACCTTCGCACTCGCCTTTGAAAGGGATTGGGTACCAAAAGAATCCCAAGCAGCCACCAGATCCATAAGATCTGCACTCAGCCAAAAACAGCACCAAACGTTCATCAAATCGACAAGGTGAAAGCCTTCAGAGTGTTGCTCGGTGTATTTTGCGCTAACGCACGCCTTGAACCGAAGTCTCAATGCGGCGTGGGGATTGGTGTGTCTGGCCCGGCACCAGCAAAGCCGCCACGTTGCGCCCGAATTCGCGGGTTCGCGATTTAACGGTGTTAAAACTGAATTCAATGATCAATCCAAACGGAGCAACGCAAAGCACGACCAGAACCGCGATAGGAACGGAAAAACTGCTTTCAACGCCGGAATATGGTGCGGTCGAGAAGCATCTAGAACAATCGAACTAGCGCCCATGAATCCTTATTTTTATAGGTAAACCCCTATAGGGCAGCCTTCATATTTTCCAAAATGTGTGCTGTCCTGAGTGGTATTGTGTGTTGTCTGTTTTTGTCAATACACGCGTTGAAATGTATCGGCCCGTAGAATATTTCGGCCCAGAAACACTCTACATACTGCAACCAAGTAAATATTGGGTATTTCAAGAAGTGTTTCAGTGTCCTGCGGCTAAGTTCTCTATGCCGACGAGGCGAGGTGAGGTGAGGTGAGAGGCCCGATCTGGTTGATTCTCATAGCAATCCCCCTTCTTTGATTTGCCGTGTAATGGCCAAATTATGATCCCAAATTGCTTGGCATGTTGATTGTTGATTTGATGACGAAGCCCTTTGGGCGGAGGTTGCATGCGTCATTTTGCGGCCTCCGCCTCTTTGCTATTGGGAAGAAATCCCCGGGGCTGAGCGAAGTTCCTTTCCTTCCGCGAACACTAAGATTTCTTCTTTGCTAGGGTCAGGACCCATTGATTTCCGCGTGGCTGCGTGAGTCACGGTTCGAAAATCGGGCGGTGACCATGTCTGATCTTTTTTGGCTGA